>JASBZJ010000218.1 GCA_029983495.1 Porphyromonas sp. | reverse complement strand
GACCGAAGCCGAATCCCGAAAGTAACACAGCGATTCGCCTTTATGCAACAGTCTCAATGTACGAGTTTGGCTGTGGGCTTATTCCTTCTTTATGACGTATAGGCATATTCCACAAAATATATAGAAGAAAATTCCGAGGAAATGAGTATAAGTCAACAATTCATAGTATCTTTGTGGTACAGAAACCGCGGAAGGTTGTTGTTATAAGAACGCATAAACCTTTCGAGTGAGTAAAAAGGAGTTGCAAACATAGCTATAACCAGCCAGATGTGAGCGTTCCTATAAAGCGTTACTCCACGGTACGTAGGTGGAGGAGACCTTGCGTAGAGCGGTTCCCCTCCTTTTTGTTATAGTCGGCAAGGAGAAGAATTTAGGCAGTAGTGATGATTGCAAAGGAAAAATTACATGAGATTATTAATACGGAGCTCATAGCTGATGTTGAGTTTCTTGTTTCGCTGTCGATTTCTCCCCGAAACGAAATCCGCATCCTTATTGATAGCCTGAGTGGAATAAGCATTGACCGATGTGTAACTTTAAGCCGTGCCATCGAGGCTCACTTGGATCGCGATGTAGACGATTTTTCGCTCGAAGTAAGCAGTGCAGGTTTAGGCGAACCTTTTCAGCATCCGCTTCAGTATAAAAAAAACTTGGCGAAACCCGTATCAGTAGTGCTGAAATCAGGGGTACGCCATGATGGTGTACTGCTCGATGTTACCGATAATGGTTTTTCAATAACTGAATTTAAGGTAATACCAGCTCATACCGACGAGAATGGCAGAAAAAAGAAAAAGGAAACGGTGGAAGAGGTAATTACTTTTTTGTTCGATGATGTAAAATCTACCTCCTATCGATTCGAAAAATAACTGGTCAGAATAATTAAACAACAATCCCCTATAAGCAAGCATAAAACGCTATGGCACAAAAACCAAGAACAAGCATGGCCGAAAATTTGGCCGAATTTAAGGACCTTAAGAACATCGATAAGGACACGATGGTAACTGTACTTCAGGATTCCTTCCGAAGCGTACTATCGAAAATGTTCGGAACCGATGAAAACTATACGGTTATCGTAAGCCCGGAAACGGGCGACTTTGAAATTTGGCGTGACCGTGAGGTTGTTGAAGGCATTGTAGAAGACCCCAATATGCAAGTTAGCATAGTGGATGCTTTGAAAATTGATCCTGATGCCCAAGTGGGTGAGATAGTAACTGACCAAATAGACTTTAACTCGTTTGGACGACGTGCCATATTGAACCTTAAACAAGCACTTGCGGGTAAAATTATGGATAGGCAAAAAGAAGCCCTATATAACGAGTTTAAAGAAAAAATAGGCTCGATTATTACTGCCGAAGTTTACCAAGTTTGGAAGCGAGAAGTGCTACTTATGGATGATGAGGGGAATGAACTGTTGCTTCCACGGAGCGAACAAATACCCGGCGACTTTTTCCGTAAAGGCGATAATGTGCGTAGTGTTGTTGACCGTGTAGATAACGAGAATAATGTAGTAAAGATATATGTTTCGCGCACGAGTCCTGAATTTTTGAAGCGTTTATTCGAGCAAAATGTGCCCGAAATTGCAGATGGGTTAATAACTATACGACGTGTTGCCCGCCTACCAGGAGAACGTGCTAAAATGGCCGTAGAATCGTACGACGAGCGAATTGACCCTGTAGGAGCATGTGTTGGTATGAATGGTAGCCGAATCCGTAGTATTGTTCGTGAACTGCGAGGTGAAAATATCGATGTCTTCCAGTTTACTAGCAACCCAACACTATTTATTCAGCGAGCATTAAGCCCGGCAAAGCTCAATAACATAAATATTCTTCCCGATGAAATGCGGGCTGAGGTATCTTTACCACCCGAGGAAGTACCTATGGCTATTGGTAAAAATGCTTCGAACATAAAACTAGCAAAAGCACTTACAGGCTACGACATTGAAGTATTCCGCGACGTTGAAGGTGCCGAAGAGGAAGATATTTACCTCGATGAGTTTAATGACGAAATTGAACAGTGGATTATTGACGCTCTTAAAGGTATTGGTTGTAATACAGCTAAAAGCGTATTGCGTATTCCTCGTGAAAGGCTCGAAAAACGTACCGACTTGGAAATGTCTACAATCAACAATGTGTTGAATATCCTTTCGAGCGAATTCGAAGAACAAGAACTCGATGAAATAGGGTATCGCCCATTACATAATAATTCCGATAAAGAACAAGTCCCCTACAATAGCGATTCTGACGATACTAAAACTAGTAGTGGAGATGAAAATGCCATCACTGAAGCTAGAGAAGAAACTCCGATAGCTTCCACTGAAGCATCCCCTCAAGAGCAAGATAGTGCATTAGAATAATAATACTTGAGCAAGGAAGTAGATAATATATTGTTGAACATACCATAATAACTTACTGAATCATAATTCCATTCCTAATTGGACGCATAGAGCCTTTTATATGAAAGTAAAATTAGTAGAATTAGCGAAGGAACTCGAAGTGGGTGTAAGCACTCTAAACGATCTCTTAATCGCAAAGAAAGTTATCGAAACAGATCGGAAGAG
>JASBZJ010000217.1 GCA_029983495.1 Porphyromonas sp. | reverse complement strand
AACTTCCTCATCAGCGTAAAGCGCAGCATATTCAATTCGTGGCTCGGTATTATTGGCCATTCTGAGGGTGTTAGCCAGTTCGCTCAATGCAATACTTTGCGCTTTTTCCTTTCCCAAGGATAAGTAACATATACCATCCTTTGCTAAAGTAATACGAGCCCCCACCACTTCACTTGGAGGCGCACTTTTCGACGAGGGTAGGTTTATTTTTATAGCGTTAGGTACAACTAATGTGCTAAGCACCATAAAAAATATTAAGAGTAGAAAAATAACATCGGTCATCGAAGCCATACTAAAGGTATCGAGGGCACGATTATTCCGTTTTATAGGCATAACAATGAGACGAAAAAAGGGATTTAGGAGTGTGTACGAGGAGTAGCTTCTGGGGCATCCTGCAAGAAGTCAATCATATTCAAAGCTTTTTCTTCGACGCTGTTTAGCACATTGTTTATGCGAGCTACGAGATAGTTATAAGCAAATAACATAATAATACCTACAATAAGCCCTCCCACAGTAGTAACTAAAGCTTCGTAAATACCCGACGACAAAACTGATACATCGAGCGCATTCGAGCTATTAGCCATATCAAAAAACGCACGAACCATACCCGTAACCGTTCCTAAAAAACCAATCATCGGAGCTGCTGCAACAATAGTTGCAAGTAAAGGCATGCCTTTTTGTAACCTGCCGGCCTCAACACTACCAGCATTTTCTACTACGGCAATTTTATCGTTCATTGAGCGTTCGCACCGGGTTAGTAAACGAGCAATAACACGCGACGATGGTGTATTGGTATGCTCACAAAGACTAATAGCAGCATCGGTTCTTCCTGTTGTTACATAGTCTTTAATCCGATCCAAAAACGAGCGGTCCTCGCGCGTTGCCATACGAAGCTCGATAACCTTAGCTATAAAAAGATATATTCCAAGAATAGAGAGTAAAGCCAGAATGGCCATAATCCACCCACCTTTTAGGGTTAAGTCCCAAACAGAAAGATTTTGGGTAAGCTGTTCTACCGAGCCAGTGGGTGTGTAATTAATAGAATCTTGCAAAGAAGGATTTATTTGGAGTAAGTACGGGTACATAGTTCTTTGTGGAATGAATTTGTCTTAGTGAAAAGTTATCGAAGGAAATGCTAATGCAGCTCGGTATTGGTGAATAGTTTCTTCAAGCCCCAAATAAAGGGCATCAGCAATAAGAGCGTGCCCAATCGACACTTCGTGTAAAGGCATTACGTTCTGAGCAAAAAACCTTAAGTTGAATCGGTTTAAATCGTGACCAGCATTTACCTCGAGACCGACATTGTTTGCATGTTTAGCAGCATTGGTAAATTGGGTAATTACTTGTAATTCTCGGCCTTCTTCAAAGGCTTTTGCATAAGGCTCAGTATAGAGTTCTATTCTATCGGCACCTACCTTTGCGGCTTCTTCGATATTAGCCAAATCGGTACCAACAAAAATCGACACTCGTATTCCGTTTTGTTTAAACTGCTTTATTACGTTTTGCAAAAACGAGGTATTACTTTTTACATCCCACCCAGCGTTACTGGTTAAGGCATCGGGGGCATCGGGAACTAAGGTTACTTGTGTTGGCTTTACTTGGCACACAAGTTCAACAAACGAATCTATAGGATTCCCCTCAATATTAAACTCGGTTGTAACAGCTTTTGCCAAATCGTACACATCGCTATAACGGATATGACGTTCGTCAGGGCGAGGATGAACAGTGATTCCCTGTGCACCAAAACGTTCACAATCCAAAGCAACCTGTAGTACATTAGGCACATTTCCACCGCGGGCATTCCGTAAAGTGGCTATCTTATTAACGTTTACACTTAGTTTAGTCATATAATAACTATCTTTGTCGCTAACAAAAGTACTCATTTAATCGGGGATAGAGAAGGAAATATGAGAACAAAAGTAACAATGGATAGCCCTATTCAACCCACAATTGCATTTTATGGGTCAACACATTTGCCTAAGGCAACCGAAAAGCTAATTAGTCTAGTTGAAGCATTTAAAGCTCTTAACTACGAACTATTATTCGACAAAGCTTTATATAAAGCCTTGTGTAATGCTGGTTACTTGCTAAGCAGTAACGCAGCAGTTGATAAAATTCCTAACGAGGTTAAGTTTGTTGTTTCGTACGGTGGCGATGGCTCATTCTTAAATTGCTTACATAACCTCGAGAACCCCAATACCCCAATTTGGCCAATTAATAGTGGGCACCTAGGCTTTTTAGCTGATATAACCCCCGATGAAGCTTTAGCGTACGTTGATGACATCGACAAATGCCGTTATTCCCTTGATGAACGAAAACTTATTGGACTATATAATAACGGAGAACTTGTAATGAATGCATTTAACGAAATAGCTATAGAAAGGCACGAAATAGGCGGGCTAATACATGTTGATACATGGGTTAATAATAGCTTTTTAGCGCGTTATAGCGGTAATGGATTATTAATTGCAACCCCCAGTGGTTCAACAGCGTACTCGTTAAGTTTGAATGGACCTATAATCGACCCCATGAGCGAAGTACTCGTTCTTACTCCTATTGCTCCCCATACACTTAACCTTCG
>JASBZJ010000216.1 GCA_029983495.1 Porphyromonas sp. | reverse complement strand
TTCGAAAATGCTTCTTAAAGGCGAAGCCGAACCTTTTATAGTAGATGCCCCCGAAGCACCTATTACCAAGGAGGTTGTTGCCATTATAACACAACACACAAAAGGCGATAAGCAAACCTATACCATACCCGAAGGTGCCACAGTAATTTATACCGATGAAGGTGCACTTGAAGGAAAAATGGATGGAAGCGCATACGAAACGGCAATTACTTTTGTCCCCGAAAAGGCTGGTAATATTGTTGTGCTTTCGGTTGATGGTAAAGTAAATATTGGTAATAGAGATAAAATATACATCTACTCCGGCAAGGAAGTCGTAAACGATAAGCTTATTGCTACGTTAGGAAGCTCAACAAAGAGTGGCGTATATTGGTCTTCTTCAGCTGATGGAGCTTTAACGGTTCTCGTATCCTCTACGAAAAAAACAGGCTCTTTGAAGTATGATGGATGGAAGTTCAACCTTATTACTAAAGCTCCTTCCATTCGTACTAGCGAAGTTATCGATGTGGTTGCATTGCCTAAAAAGGAGGTAACTTTTGGCTCAACAAATATTCCAGTTGCATCGCTTTTATTTAAAATTCAAGGGGAATCAGGTAAAGCAATGTTGCCACGCACTGAAGTAACCGCCCCTAATGCAAAAGCTGTAACCCTTTATTTTGCTGGTCCCGACACTATATTTTCGCCTTCGTTACCCAAAATTGTAGGTGAAAAACAGAATGGAAGCGATACATTTGTTTTTGTTGATAAGGAAGGACGCGAACTTAATGGAAATGTTTACGCCTTTATAGCTGTGGATGTTCCTACCGAGGGTAATGCAAACGAATCAGTTAATATTACTATTAACAAGGTAGGCGTTAATAACTATAATAATGTAACTACTACACTAACATTAAAGCAGGGCTTAAAAGGCGAGTACACTGTAGGTGCTAGTAAAGGTAGCCAATATAAATCGCTTAAGGAGGTTCAAGAAGCATTAAAGCAAGGTGTGTCGGGTAAAGTTATCTTCGTGTTTGAACCTGGTACTTACGAAGCCCCCTTTACGCTCGAAAACGTACCAGGTGCTTCGGAAAATAATACCATAACCTTTACCAGCAAAACGGGTAAAGCCGAGGATGTAACTATTACACATGCTGCCAATGCTAGCGAAGTTGGCTACAATGGAGCTAAGGGGTTAGTTATTGTTGATAACACACCATACGTTACATTTGAAGCACTAACATTTAGCATGCCTAAAAAGAAAGTTGCCGACAACGTTATATACGTTACAAATTCATCGAGCAACTTTACACTCCGCAATAGTGTGGTAATTGGTCTTCAGGAAGAAACGAACGATTTTAAGGCTAAGTTTAACGGTATTAACTTCCAGTCGGGTAAGAATAATCACACCCAGTCGAATAATGTAGTTGTCGAAGGGAACCGCTTTTCGGGGAGCTATGCACCCATTTATATTTATGGCGCGATGAATGTTTCGTTTGCCGTACCCGAAAATTACCTTATTAAGGGCAATACAATGGTTAATCCTTTTGGAAAAGCTATTTATGTTGCTACAGCTTTAAATGGGTTAGTAATCGACAATAATAGTGTAACTATCGACTATGCCAACAAAACAAGTAATGGCGCACAAATGTGGGCTTTTGATTTACGACTTGGTGGCACAGGAGAAAAGATTGTTAACAACCGAATATTTTCGAAGAATAACAATAAAATAACGGCTCTTTATATCCAAAAGGATAACAGCAAAGCTGTTTATACCAGCGGAACACTAATTGCTAATAATAGCATTGTATTAACAGCCCCTGTAGCCAATAGCCAAGCTCGCTTCCCCGAAGTTATTGGTATTCGAATGCTCGAAAAAGGAGATTTAATGCACAATGTTACTATAGCTTATAACAGTGTTCGCCTCGAAAAAGGTGATGGTAGTTCCTTAGAAAATGCCCGAGCATTTGCTCTAGTAAAAGGTGACAATGTTGTTGTAAAGAATAATATCTTCTATAATACCATAAACAATTGCGTTGGCGCAATATATAAAGGAAAAGAGGGTTTAACCTTTAGCAATAATGTTTACTATAGTGGCATGGAAAAGCCCTTTAGTGTTGTAGGTAAGGATATAAATAGCCTTGATGAATGGAACACCCTTGTTGGCGATACCAATAGTAAAGATATTAAGCCCGTATTTATTGATGCAACAAGTACAGTGCTAAAGGAGGTTGAAGCCTTTAAGTTTGCTGTTCCTATGGCAGAGGTAAAAAGCGATATTAATGGCTTGCCTCGCGATGCTAAAAAACCAATAGTTGGTGCGTACGAACTTGCCGACGACTCCAAGCTCGAGCTTAAACTGAACAACATTAAAGTTGTTGATAAAAAACCTAACACAGCAACTGTAAGCTTCGATGCCGAGCGCAATGCTACACTCTATTATATATTAGCAGAAAAGAGTGCTACAAAGCCTACTGAAGACGTCGTACTAAATGCAACATCGGTGGTTTGTATTGCAAAGGAAACCAAGGAACTTAAGTTTGATAACCTCAAACCTAGTACTGAATATGTGCTTTATGGAATGCTAAAAGCACTTACCGATGAAAAACAAACCGAGGTGTG
>JASBZJ010000215.1 GCA_029983495.1 Porphyromonas sp. | reverse complement strand
AGCCCCCAATTAGAGGGGCTAAACTCATACTCCTTATTTTTCAAAGGTCTCTTCTGGTGATCAAAAGGAATGAAACTTGGGGTGATGCTGTCGTGAAATTAGTGGAAGTTGTCTTTTTTTATAAAATCGTATTTCGTTACGTAACCGACCTATGAAAAAAAGGATTACTTCAACGTGTGAGAGAAGTAATCCTTTTTCAGTATCCTCATTTTGAGGGTTATTTTCGTGTAATTGTTTGTGTGTACGATTTTCCTGCTATTGTAGCAAATACAACAAAGTAATTTCCTCTGGGAAGGTAAGAAATATCGAGTGTGTTATTTTCGAGTTTGTAGGGGTGACAAGCAAAAACCTTTTCACCCTTAGGCGTGAAAATGAAGAGAGTTTCGATATTCTTAGGAGAATCAATCGTTAGTGAGCCCGTTGTAGTTGATGGATATACTTTAGGCGTATTTTGTTCGTCATAAATAGATTCAGTCCCTGAAACTCCATCAACAACTAATTTAAATATACCAGAAGCCATCATTGGTGTGTAGATGCGATTCTCTTCTTCTGTATTTTCACCATCTTCATCACCATCTCGTAACATAGTGTAGTTGGGAATTTGCAACGATTCTTCTTGTACGCCAGCTGGGTCGTTTCCAAAGTAGTCAGTTGTAATAAGGCAAATAAAATTAGCTACATCATTAACCGAAACTTGGGGAATTTCAACAACAGCCGCATTTTTCGAGAATGAGGCTTTTTGCATGGTTTTTATATTATACCAACTGTATGTAAGTTTAATAGCTTTTGGCATTTGTGCAGGGATTGTTGCATCGAAAGTTACTTTTTCGCCACTTTTTGCATTGATAGTTTTTGACGCTCCATAGGGTCTTTGAAGGCCGAAAAGAAAGCGAGTTTCGGTATCTTTAGCAAACTTTTGCCAGTCAACGAAGTCAGCAAACGTGAAGTTATTTAAATCGATGTACACCCGTTCGAGTTGTTCCATTCCCTTAGGGTTGAGCAAAACTTTTCCCGAGAGGGCGTTTTTACTAAGGTTTATGCTTGTAAGTTCTTTTGCGTTTTTCCATTCGGCTGGCAACGTGCCTGTTAGTTTATTATTTTCGAACGAAAAAGTGGATAGTTTTGGGGGCAGGTTGGTGGGTAATTTCCCCGAAATTTCGTTGTTGTCAGCGGTTAAATCTTCTAGTTCAAATAAGCCCGAGAGGTCGTTGGGTATTTCACCTGTAAGGTGATTATCGTCGAAGCGAATTCGTTTAACATCAGGCAATAGGTTTATCCAACGAGGGAATGGCCCCGAAAAGTTATTTTGGTTGAAGAATAAACGCCCATAAAAACCGTTGAGTGCTTGATATGTTATTTCAGTAAAATTCGAAAGATCGGGGATTTCGCCTGAGAGCTTGTTATCTTGTACTGAAAAATCTTTCATCTTTGTACAATTGTTTAGGCTTTGTGGAAGGGATCCTTCAACAAAGTTTCCCGAAATATCAAAATAGAAAAGGTCGGTACACTTGCCAATTCCATCGTTTATTGTACCTTTTAGTCCGCAGTATCCTGCTTCAAAATAGGCAAGGTGAGGAATTTTATTAAAGTCGGGCATGGTAACCGTAAAACCATTTGGTTCCCTTTTTAGGTTGTTCATACTTACGTTAACAACCTTAAGATTAGGGAATGCATCCAAAGCAGGGAATTGCCCCGTTAGACCAACACTTCCGAACCCTATGGCTTCGAGTTGTTTTAACGAGGAAAAATCAGTTGGTATAGTACCCATAAGTTGAGGATTGCTACCCATAGAAACGAGTTTAAGCCATGGTAGTTTTGAAAAAACACCTTCGGGCAATGTTCCCTTCAAACCTGCTCCATTCAACACAATTTCAACAACATGGTTCTGGTCAATTTTTATACCAAACCATTTCGAGGGGTCTTGGTTTAAATCCCACACAAAGCCTTCGTTCCAGTTTTTACCATCGAGGCTTTGGTAAAGTTTAATAAGCGCATCCTTTTCGCTTTGGGGTAGTTGGGCAAAAGCTGTAAAACTCCCTACAACGAACCATAACAGGCAGGTAAGTAATAATTTGCTTTTCATAGGTTAATGGTATTATATGGTTAATTAACATGATGTTTTTTTGAGAGGATTATTAGCTAAACCTAATTGTTTCGGCAGGCTTAATATGCGATATAATACGAGTTGGAAGGTAAAGCATGAGCAGAACGATTACAAACGTAGAAATATTTACAGTAATCCAGGGAATAGCTGTAACCCGAATGGGTACATAGGAAATGTAGTAGTTTGTGGGATCGAGAGCTATGAACCGAAACTTCCATTCAGTGAATGCGATTGTAAAGGCAATGAGGTTCCCCCAAAGTAATCCGCGAAGCACGATATTCCCCCCTAAAACCAGGAATACCGTACGCAATGTTGTTTGTGGGGTTCCTAAGGCTTTAAGCAGGCCAATCATTCGAGTTCTGCCGAGTATCATTACAAGTATACCCGTAATTGCTGTAAAGCCTGCAACAATAGCCATAATGCAAAGCAGTAGTAGCGTGTTACCATCAAGCATATCAATCCAGTCATATAACGCTGGCATAACCTCGCGCGAGGTGTTTACACCTAGTCTTTGCGATTGGGCAAAGTTTGTCTATGAAAGTTCC
>JASBZJ010000214.1 GCA_029983495.1 Porphyromonas sp. | reverse complement strand
ACCGAAGCCGAATCCCGAAAGTAACACAGCGATTCGCCTTTATGCAACAGTCTCTATAGTAGTTATCGGTATCGGTAATGATAATCAATACCAAGTAATGCACCCGAAAAGGTCGAAACCTCGCCAAAAGCAACCAAAACACTTGGCGATATTTGCCCTACAGGTGGAGAATAAAAACCTAAAAAAAGCAATACCATACCGGCTAAAGACAGCATCACGGCAAGGGTAAGTTGAATATTTCTATAACGGTTATTGGTGGTCATAACATTATTGGGAATCACTAAAAAAACGTTTTCGACTTGTGCTTAAGGTGAACTTGCAAACATCCTCAGGGATTTGGTACTATTATTAAATAGCTACTTATTGTACTCACTTCGTGCATCAAAGCAGGGGCACACTTTTACCCATTCGCTAGGCGAAATAATTCCATCTCCATTGCGGTCCGGGCTCAAATCGCGATGCCCAACAACTACAAGCTTTTGGGGGAAATAGTGCCTTACGTAACTTATTAGCTCCTTAAGTTTAACTTTTTGTATTTCGGTACGGGTATCACTCGGGGTTCCATTCGGCAACAGTCCGCCCTCGTAGCAAATACCTATCGAACAACGATTATAGCCCCTTGCATGTGCACCCGTTTCATTTAAATGGCGGAACTGGGTTACTTTTCCATCACGTTCAACATAGTAATGATATCCTGCACACCGAAAGCCCCGAACTTGGTGATCGTGTTCCAACTGTTGCGCACGGTAACGCTTGTGGCACCGAGTTGCTGAACAATGAATTACGATATATTTTACGGAAGATGTATTCATGATATTAAATAAACTGATCTCAATTAAACAAAAGTCCCTCTCGGCAATTTTCACAAACACGGCTGTAAATAGCGGGCGAACACATATGGCTCGCCCACATAACAGTAATCATATTGCAAAAACGATTGACTCAAAATACGTTACCTGTAACAGTACCTTAACCGGGCATAATGGCTAAATGCTAAAGAAAAGAGCAACGGGAATACACTAAAGTATGTAACCAAGACCAAATTGAAGTACCCAAAAGCAACGATACATTTCACCGTTATGCAACACATAATACAATGGTCGCCGGGTTAAAGGGCATGAACACAATTAACCTAAAGTTTAATCATTTTCGCTAGTATGCTTTTCCTCAGGAGTTTTCTTTTCAGGCTCAGTTGGGGTAGTTGGGGTATTCTCCGCAACATGGGGGTCCTTAACCTTTTCAGAGGTATTAGGTTTACCCTCAACAAGTTGCTCAAACCGAACAAGCTTACGAGCCTCGCGCAAACGCCTACCAGGTGTAAAAACTATACGAGGCGTTAGCAAGTTTGCGCGTGTAAACTCCTCCTTGGTTTTAGCAACCTTCGAACGAACACTCATGCGGAGGCGACCAATATCGCCTAGGTCAACTATGCGACCCGCCTCTAGTTCACGACCGGCTATGTAGCTTAAGCTATTTAGTACCGACCTTACATCGCCTTCCGATAGCGACGACATTTTTTCGATACGTTCGGCAATTTCATCGAGGCTCGTGATGCCGTTGCATTGGCTACATGCAACTACCCCGGTTTCCTTTTTACCCTGTAAGTTTAGGGTTCGTTCAAGTAATTTGAATTTCAGTGCCATAATAATACAATTAAAAAAAACAGTTTAATGATACAATTTATAAGTTCGCCCCTACTATTGAGGAGCACAACAATTTTGTTGGCATACGAGGGGAAGGGCATTAACCACGTTGCAACGGTTTGTAAAGCTTGTTATTTACTGCATCAAAGTAGAATACGTAAAAGTAAGCTTTAGGCTACTGCTCTTGGCGAATCTTTTTAGGGGTTCGCTTTTCTCTTTTGCCACTGCAAAGGTAGAATACAAAATATTTGCCGTGGCATCCTTAGGCATACAAGCGTATTATATTAATCCCATTGGATATAATCCGTAACTAAAGGCATCCGCTTTTCGAGGTTTTCACTAACTTTACCCTCGGTGATAGGGAGGCTTTTCGGGAAACATCTGCCGAATAGAAACTGCGTATGGGTGAAGCCTTGGTTTTGCTCACGAGTAAAATAGAACGAACAACGCATGAGTAAATCACGGCTTTTCGAGTACTAAAAAAGGATGAATTCCGAACCTTTGTATTAACATGCCAGGGATTCTATCAACCTCAAAACCTTTAACTGTAACTTTTCCCCCGGCTAACTAAACTATTTTTTGAACTATGTCGAACAAAGTAATTACACGAACATCCCAACAGGGAACACGTCTGAACAAAAACTTCACGAGTAGTATTAGCTCAACTGAACAAAACTACAACACACCACCTATTCGGATTTACGCGCGTAAGGAGCTTAGTCTACTATACTTTCCGTGGCTAACATCGCGCGGAAGTGCTACTCGAGCTCTTTCAAAGCTTATACACAGCGACCCCATGCTACTAGAAGAACTCGAAAGCTTGGGCTACCACAAGGGCATACGTTGCTTTACCCCAAACATGGTTAAGGTTATATTTGCCTACCTCGGAACCCCCGAAGAATGTAACCCATACACCGGTGTGTAATATTGTTTGGGTTTGGTCATTTGTAGGGGCGGACCTGCGTGTCCGCCCGAAATCACAGAACAATACGCACCATGTAGGGCGGTATGTCAAAACTCTTGTTTTGTTTCACCCCCAATTTTTTGCTTCG
>JASBZJ010000213.1 GCA_029983495.1 Porphyromonas sp. | reverse complement strand
CCCGAGGATGTGGAATTTATTCCCTTTGTAAGCGATGGCGATAAAGTAAAAAAAGGGCAAACTATAGCACATATAAAGGGCAATGTTGAAACCCTACTAAAAGCCGAACGTACCATGCTAAACTTTATGCAACGTATGAGTGGCATTGCTACGGCAACGGCGGAATATGTAAAAGCAACAAAAGGAACAAAAACGACCATACTCGATACCCGCAAAACAGCTCCAGGGTTAAGAGCCATTGATAAAATGGCCATTGCGCACGGTGGTGGTAAAAACCACCGAATGGGTCTATACGATATGGTTATGCTTAAGGATAATCACATCAAAGCAATGGGAAGTATAACCGAAGCTGTTAAACGCGCACACCTAGCAACGCCTATATCGGTAAAAATTGAAGTTGAAACAACTAACCTTACCGAGGTAAAGGAAGCTATTGAAGCAGAAGCAGATATTATTATGCTCGATAATATGAGCAACGAGGATATGCAAAAAGCCGTAAAGCTTATTGCAGGTAAAGCAAAAACCGAAGCTTCGGGAAATATGACTCTCGAACGCATTGCCGAAGTTGCAGCTCTTGGGGTTGATTACATAAGTGTGGGAGCCCTCACCCACTCTGTAAAAGCCCTAGACATAAGTATGAACTTTGACAAATAAAGGATAAATTCTTCGATTTGTAGAATACTCGATACAAACACCAACCCCGATAAAACAACAATATCCATAATATTTGAATAAGGATTTTTACAATGGAAGAGACTAAAAAAAAGCTCCTTTTCGAAGAAATTGAGCAACTTAAGCATGATAAAGATGCCATAATACTCGCCCACTACTATGCACGCCCAGAATTACAGCAAGTGGCGGATTTTTTAGGCGACTCGCTTGCCTTAGCACGTCAAGCGGGAGAAACAAAAAATAAGATGATTGTTTTTTGCGGTGTGCAGTTTATGGCGGAAACAGCATCGATTATTTCGCCAGATAAACGTGTACTAATACCCGTTGAAAATGCGGGCTGTACGCTAGCAGAAGGTGTTAAAGGGAGCGACTTAGCAGAATGGAAGCGTAATAACCCCAATGGGCTGGTTGTAAGCTACGTAAACACCACAGCCGATGTTAAGGCCGAAACTGATTGGTGCGTTACGAGTAGCAATGCCCTTAAAGTTATTGCTCAATTGCCCAAGGATAAAAAAATACTTTTTTGCCCCGATAAAAATTTAGGCAAATACATATCGTTAAAGACAGGTAGAGATATGGAACTATGGAACGCCGCTTGTTATGTTCATGCCGAACTAACTACACACAACCTTCAATCCATTATGGAAAAGCACCCCTTAGCTGAATGCTTAATTCACCCTGAATCGGTTTGTTGTAGTAACCCCTCAATACTACACAACCCCAAATGCCACATTGGTAGCACTTCGTTTATTATGAATTTCCCTGCAACGGACCAAGCCAAAGAATATATTGTTGCTACCGAAAGCGGTGCGATAACCGAACTTAAACGTCGCTATCCCTCACTTACGTTTATTGAAGCACTCCCCAATAATCCATGTGAATACATGAAGCTCACAACACTCGAAGGGCTTCGCGATTCTCTTCTTTACGAACGATATGAAGTAAAAGTGCCTGAACAACTACGCAAAAAAGCCCTATTACCTATCGAGCGAATGCTAAGTATTAGCTAACTTTACCCGTGCGTTGCAAGCAAATGCTTGCATACTTTGCCTTACATGGCTAGGAAATAGGGAATAATTATGACAAAAATAATCCGACTTGCAGGAATTGATATTGGCTCGAATGCTATAAGACTACTCATAAAAGAGGCTGATTTATCGCAACCTAGCCTCGAACCTAAAAAACTACAACTATATCGAGTTCCCCTTCGCTTAGGTAGTGAAGCCTTTAGCGAGGGAAAAATTTCGAAGCCCACACGCCGTAAATTAGTTCATCTTATGAAGGCATATCACGAACTAATGACGGTTTTCGAAGTTGAACAGTACCGAGCTTGTGCCACTAGTGCCATGCGTGAAGCCATTAACAGCGATAAAATTATTTCGGAAGTTTACCACGCTTCGGGGATTCGTATTGAAGTTATTAGTGGCGAGGATGAAGCGCAATTGGTTAGCGACATACGATACCGGTACTCACTTGGCGATAAACAATATGTACTATTTGTTGACGTTGGAGGTGGTAGTACCGAGCTGAACCTTTTCGAAGGTGGTACACAACTTTCGCGGGCTTCATTTAATATAGGTACCGTACGTATACTTACGGGCAAAGTAAAACCCGAAACTTTTGCCGAATTTGACGATGCCCTTCGTGCATTTAGCGAGCGTTATACAAACTTCGAAATTGTAGGTACAGGTGGAAATATTAATAAACTCGTACGCTTAGCCAACGAGGAACCCGCTTACCGTGGAATGCGCGAAATAAAAGCCAACGAACTTAGTAACCTTTACGATGCATTAAGAGGAATTACACCCGAAGAACGTATGCGAAACTTTAACCTTAAGCCCGACCGAGCCGATGTTATTGTTCCAGCTGCCTATATTTTTTTACGTGTGCTAAATGCTCTTCATGCCGACAAAATTTCGGTTCCTACAGCGGGGCTTGCTGATGGTATTATATATGACCTATATAAGGACTACTGCGCTAAGCATCATATCATTACAGACGAATAAACATCGCAAAAAAATGGACTTTGAAATGAAACCCCATATTATAGTTGATGCATCCCTACCCTATCTTC
>JASBZJ010000212.1 GCA_029983495.1 Porphyromonas sp. | reverse complement strand
ATATCTGGTATGTTTTTTTACTCCAAATATTACCATGTTT
Source organism: Porphyromonas sp. (assembly GCA_029983495.1). Taxonomy (GTDB): domain Bacteria; phylum Bacteroidota; class Bacteroidia; order Bacteroidales; family Porphyromonadaceae; genus Porphyromonas. The sequence continues at coordinate 2,720 of JASBZJ010000212.1, read as the reverse complement.
TGATTGGTATTCGTACGAAATTGCTTGAATTACAAACATCAGACAGATAAGAATCCACACCCAATAGGCGCCTCCAAAGCTAGTTGAATAGAATAGAGGGAACGAGGCAAAAAATGCCCCTCCGAAGGTTACTAGAGTAGTAAGGGTGAACTCCCATTTACGACCAGTTGAGTTTACAAGCATACGGTTCAGTTCACGGTCCTTCTTTGTTCCAATTAAGAAGGTTTGCCCTCCTTGAACAAATAAAAGAAAAACAAGCAATGCCCCTAGCAGTGAAACAAGTAGCCACCAGTAGTGTTGCAAAAAAGAGTAGGTTTCTAACGAATAGTTTGCCATGATAGTTGCTTTTCGCTTAGGGTTATTTATTTTCGATTAATGCTTCGTCCTCGTGGGTTTTGGGTCCCATTTTAATACTCTTAGCCATAATACTTACTTCAGCAATTAGCATTACAGTAAAGAGTAGCGCAAAAATAACGAACGTTGTAAGTACGCTACTCGCTTCGAGCGACGAAACGGCAGCATTTACAGGAAGCATATTTTGGATGGTCCATGGTTGACGCCCAAGCTCGGCAACAACCCAACCCGATTGACTTGCTAAATAAACTAAGGGAAGGCAGAAAATCATTACAATGTGCAACCACCTTGCCTTGTTGTACCGCTCGCGGTTACGGACAAAAATTAACTGAAGAACAAATACAAGGATGAATAGCATGCCACACCCAACCATTAGACGAAAAGCATAATAGTTTACTGGAACATTTGGAACAAGATCCTTTGCATCCTTTATATGACCATAACCAAAATAAGGAAAGTTTTCCATTACTATTTGCCTATTAGTATCCATAGCCTGGTTGTCTCCGGCTTTTTTTGCCTCGTGATAGTTTTTTAGTGCGTCAACAGCTTGTTTTCCACGAGCCATCATTTCATCGGCCGATAAGGCTTTAGTTCCATCAGGGTGGTAGTAGTCGCCTCGTAGAATATTATTAATACCAGGCACGTATCCATCGGTAGAATGAGTTCCCAACCATGAAAGGAGTATAGGCATTTTTATATTGAAGTGGAAAGGATCGCTACTTTCAGAGGTAAGAGGCTCGAGATTATTCGAGCTTATAACACCGAAAATGCTTAATGCCTGCCCTTTGCCATCGATATTTTTTCCTTGTTTGTTGCTTTGCCCCGATTCATACAAAGCTTCCATTGCTGCTAACTTCATTGGTTGCTTTTGAGCGACATTGTATGCCGAGGTATCGCCTGTAATAGCTGTTAGTATAGCAGCAATAAGACCAAATGGGGCAATTACCCGTGCATTGCGATAAGCAAATTCGTGGTGTTTATTGCTTTTACGAAGGGCGTAAATACCACAAATAAACAGTGCAAAAATCGACCCCAACAGCCATGCCGATGTTACCGTATGCCAAAACTTGTTTATGGCCGTTGGTGAAAATGCCACAGCCCAAAAGTCGGTCATTTCACTACGTACGGTATCGGGGTTAAAAGTTACACCAACAGGTTGCTGCATCCAAGCATTTGCCACAAGAATCCATACCGCCGAAATGGTAGCACCAATTATTGTAAGCCAAGTTGAGGCTAAGTGAAAGCGACGGCTTACCTTTTCCCATCCAAAAAACATTACAGCAATAAAAGTAGCTTCCATAAAAAAGGCTAGGATACCTTCTATTGCTAGAGGAGCTCCGAAAATATCCCCAACAAGCCAACTGTAGTTACTCCAGTTTGTGCCAAACTCAAATTCAAGTATAATACCCGTAGCAACACCTATGGCAAAATTTATTCCAAAAAGCTTTTGCCAAAATATTGCCCAGCGTTTCCATTCAGGCTTATTTGTACGGTGGTAGATTGTTTCCGCAATAGCCATAATTACCCCCAGCCCGAGAGTGAGAGGTACAAATAGCCAGTGGTAGCCTGCAGTGAGAGCAAATTGTGCCCTCGACCAAAAAAGTAAATCTTCAAATCCCATTGCTATATTATTTCACTAAATTGTTCCTTAAGCTAATCGTTATCGCTTGGTTCCAGAATTGTTCGTGTCTTTGTCTTCCGAAGGATGCTTATCGTACCATAGTGGTATTTCGCCCGATTTGTATTCATTTCGGGTGAGCTCCTCTACAACAAAATCTACTTGCTTTTCCTTATCTTTCCCTACACTTTTTATTACATTCGGGAAAAAGAAAAGTCGTAACACGCCAAACATTATTACAAGCTTAAGTAGTATTATAATCCATAGAATGCGTGAGGTTCGGCTCATATTCCTAAATCCATCAACATAAAGGTTCAGGCACCTCCGCAAAAAAAAGGGTGGTCGCTTAGTTGTTAAGATTGGGTTTACCATAATTCGTTTGGTTTAGGTGTATCTCCATTGTTAGAAGAGTAACAAAGTATGGGTAGCCAATTACCAATACTACATAGGCAAAGATAGTTTATTTTATTGATAGTAGATGTAATTAACTTCGAATGTAGCACACAAATAGCTATTTTGAGCGATTGTTATCATCACATGGACTAATTTCTCCATAGTTTTTGAGATTATCCCAGCTCATTAACGCAAAGTTCTCAATACCTAAGCTCCTAGTAACAAGGGTAATTAAGAAGCTAAACAAATCACTATTCCCTCCCCAAGAAAAAAGAAATACACGAAGTATGGCAAAGAGAAATAAAAGCCACCTTAAAGTAAAAAGGAGGCACAATTGAGCTACAACAAACCCTAC
>JASBZJ010000211.1 GCA_029983495.1 Porphyromonas sp. | reverse complement strand
CAAAACAACGTATGTAGCCTACTCATTTTTTTGTTTTCCATTCAATAATTGTCCTTGCCAAATAAAGCAACCATTAAGCAAAGGGTTTTGCTTATTAATGACCAATGGCTGGTTTGAAAGCGCATAAACTGTAGAGCCACTACCCGAAAGCAATGCAAAATATGCACCTTGGGCATATAGGTATTGCTTAAGCCGTAGAAGAATTGGGTATGAAAGGGAAAGACTATCTTCGAAGTCGTTTAATAGTAACTCATTCCATTTTTCAGGTGAACGTGCTACGATACGCATTAAATCGCCTTCCACCTCGGGATGAAGAGCAACACTGCTATAAGCTTCACCCGTACTGATACCAAAAGGTGGCTTTATAAGGGTAACATAGCTATGCAACACCTTTGAAGGTAACGATACTGGAAGGAATTGATCGCCAACACCAACGGCAAGTAAAGGCTTGTTGAATAAAAAGAAAGGGCAATCGGCTCCAATACGAGCGAGTAATTGCTTTTTGTAATCCTTACTAAGCGAAAGATTAAACATCGTTACGAGCATTTGCAATGTAAACGAAGCATCAGCACTACCACCTCCCAAACCAGCACCAAAAGGTATTACTTTATAAAGATCAATATACAAGGGGGGGATTTGAACTCCTTCGCTCCTTAACAAATTAACTGTACGTACTACTGTATTACTGCTAACATCAGCCCCGGTAACAAGCCCACGTTCGATAAAAAAATCGCCACTTGGTAATAATGTTCCTTGCCGTTCAGGAGAAGAAGCCAAAGAAAATTGAGGGGGGAGAGGTAAAATTTCGAGGACATCGCACAAGGCAATAGGAATAAACACAGTTTCCAACTTATGGTAACCGTTGGGAAGCTTACCTACTATACGTAAGCCTAAATTAAGTTTCGCATTCGGGAAGCTTATCATACCGATAAAAGCTACAAGTTTTTTTGTTGAAGAATAAGATCGGCAATAACCAGTGCAGCCATTGCTTCTACTACGGGCACAGCACGAATTACGACGGCAGGGTCGTGCCTTCCTAAAGCTTGTATGGTTGTTTGCTCATTGTTGCAGGTAATAGTATTTTGCTTTTTAGCAACTGTAGGCGTAGGTTTAAATGCTACCCTAAAAAACAGATCCTGCCCCGTGCTAATTCCGCCTAAAATACCGCCGGTATGGTTTGTTGCAAAAGTAACACTTTGTGTAGCTTCATCAATAAACATAGGGTCGTTTGCTTCGCTACCGCGCATGGTTGCCATAGCAAATCCATCGCCTACTTCAAACCCTTTAACGGCATTCACCGATAGCATGGCATAAGCGAGCCTAGCACTAAGTTTATCGTAAAGAGGTTCGCCCACACCTGCGGGAACCCCTTTTACCAAACAACTAATTGTGCCACCTAAACTATCGCCTTCGGTTCGCACTTGCTCAATAGCTTTCGATATTTTTCTATCATACTCTGCGATAGGGCAACGGGATGCGAAGTCGTACACACGAGTTAACTGCTGCATATCAGCAAGCGGGTAAGGAAGAGTTATTGGTCCCACTTGGCTGATATAAGGATAAATATAAACCCCACGTTGCTTAAGCCACTGACGAACTATACCACCTGCAACACAACGAACGGCTGTTTCGCGAGCCGAAGCCCGTCCTCCACCAGGTTGTGGTTCAATGTTATACTTTGCAAAGTAAGTATAATCGGCATGAGCAGGGCGGAAAAGTTTTTTCAAAGCTTCGTATGCGTGGCTATTAGCATCCTTATTATGAATAATAAAAGCTATAGGAGCCCCTGTGGTTGTATTATCAGCAAGTAACCCCGAAAGAAAATTCACCGTATCGGGTTCGTTACGACGTGTTCCAAGGGGGTTGCATGCTGGTGCACGATACGAAACAAATTGTTGAACCTCATCCAAATCAATACAAACCCCTGCGGGGAAACCATCGAGTACCCCTCCAATGCAGGAGCCATGCGATTCGCCAAATGTGGTTAGGGTTAATACCTTTCCGAAACTGTTCATGGTTCAAAGGTAACAAAAAAGGATTCGAAAAAGTAACCTATTGCTATAAAACAGCTGCTACCCCACAAACGGCAGTAGCAGCTGAAAAACATTTAATTCTTAAGGTTGTTAATAATGAGCTTCGTTTAGTGGCATCCGCAACCACATCCACCACATCCGCAACCTCCATCAGACGAACAATCATCGTGTTCCGATCCACAACCACAACCACAACTACCATGCATCATAGCATGTATTGTAGCTTCGTCCTGTTCTGTTGCTTCGCGGGCAACAAGTATCTCCCCAACAAAATGTAGGGTTAAACCCGCATAGGGGTGGTTAAAATCCATTTCTACAAAATCATCGCCAACCTCATTTACTGTACCCTGAATTATTTGGTTATCGTTGGTACGCATGGGTACAATGTTCCCTTCGTAAATATTTTCGTCGTCGAACTTCCCATTAGGGTCAGTAAAGATTTCCTTCTTTAAGCGAAGTATTTTTTGCTCATCAATATCGCCAAAGGCATTTGCTGGCTCGAGGTTAAAATCGAATTTATCCCCTTTACTAAGGCCTTCAAGCTTTTCCTCAAAGGCGGGTAGAGCCATATCTATACCCATAATGAACTTGAATGGCGCCTCAGGGGTGGCCATTTCAAGCTTTTCTTCGAGGTTATTTTCGCCATTGTAGAGTGTATAGGCACACTCAATGTAATATCCTTTTGTTATACTCATAGAAAGTTTATTATTATCGATAGGTCAATTACGATTTACT
>JASBZJ010000210.1 GCA_029983495.1 Porphyromonas sp. | reverse complement strand
CCATCGATAGGATTCCCGAATCGGCTCGAATTATACGTGTTTCATCGAACCCCTCCGATAGGTCGTATATCAGTACGCCAAGCAGAGCATGCGCTTTATGGTTTTTCTTTTTTACAAATATGCTATAGTTATCAATACCATTGTAAAAGCTCCCTTCGGGGATTTCCAAGTCGGGTTGCTTCGAACGAGCCGAAAATACAATCTGATAGAAGCTTACCTGAGCATTCATCATTACCGTATTTAGGTATAGGAATAGCCCTAATCCTAGGGAAAAACATATTATGGCAAGCGAAACCATAACCTTATGCAAAGGCACTCCTGCACTTTTTATGGCTAATAGCTCAAGCCTTTCGCCTAATCCCCCAAAGGTCATTAACGAGGCTAGTAATATACCTAAGGGTAATGCTGTGGGTAATGCCATTAGCGAGGCATTCATAAAAACCTTTGCTAAGGTTGTTATCGATAAGCCCTTACCTATAAAATCATCGGTATATTGCCACATAAACTGCATCACCACCACAAACCAACATATCATTACTGTCATAACCAGCAAGGGTAGAAACTGTTGTGCCATGTAGCGGTGTATTCGTTTTATGCCGTAATGTGCCATTAGCTATTGCTTTCGTCGTTATGCTACGCAAAGTTACTTATTTCGTAGCTACCATTCATAATTGGGACTTTTGAAAAAGTGCTTGTGATGTACGCAAAAAAAGGTAGCTTATAACAGCCACCCCTTTTGTTTTTGAGTATGAAATGAATGGGTTATTGTACGAGGGTTGTGTAATTATCAACACGAACTACCAGCGGAACTTGTGGAATGTTATTCAAAGGTATATACAGTGAGTGGGTAAACAAAGTTTTACTCACTAGGCATTCCCCATTTAGGGTGTATACCCAAACATTGTGGGGCTGTTCGTTGTTACAGGTTACTTCAAGGGTTCCCATATTACGTATTACTTGTACTTCCGTTGTTGAGCTAATTTCATTTGCATTCATGGAAATTTTTCCTAACAAGTTGCGGTACGAGTAATTTGCAGGGTAACCATGTGGCGAGCTCTCTACCCCGTTTGCATCTACGTAGGTTAGTAACATATCAGGCAAGGAAGCAGCTATACCAAAATCAAGAAAAAATGGCGAGTCCTCTTTTGTGCCAATTCCTTCTATCCAAATGTAATCGCTTTTCCAATCATTAACGCTTATTATATCGTCACTCGAAACGGTTGTTTGTGGTAACCCTTTTACTTCGTCTGATGAACCACTTCTGCTATTATTTTTAAAAAAGTAGCAACGACGATTTTTACCTCCCAGCTTAATAGTTTTGATGGAATGTAGCTTACAAGAGAGTCTATTTTTGTATTCGTCATCTTGTACCGATTTCCCTCCCCAACTTGGATATGGGATGAAATTATCCCCAACTTTAATGTTATAGTCAAATAGAAACACTTCTTGTTTTAATATTCTATCGTAGAAGTATACCTTTTGCCCTTCTTCGCGGAAGTAGTTGTCAACAACTCGAACATTTTTATTCCCTTTTATTAAGGTTACATGGAAGTACTCCTTCCCCTTGATGGTTTCCTTCCCTGTAACGCCATATTCGTAAGGTTCCCCAACTTCGTAGAGGTACCATTTTTTTCTTCATGATTGGGTATCGATTCGCGATGTCGGTACAGTACGTTCCATTTAACCCCTTCCGCAAACATTGGTATAGGTTTTTGTGCCTCTTCGGTATTGGGTTTTTGTGCACATAGGGTTGCTGGGCCAATAATGGCGAGCAATAAGATGGAGTATAATATTTTCTTTAACATAACGGTATTGTTTTATATTCTTCTGTGGTTATTCTTTTCTATATGAGGGATTCACCGTTGGAAGGTACATTGTGTAGCCTCAATTTCGAGGAAGGTTGGCTTTTCTTGATTAAGGCTTGCGGTTTCGTAGCATACGTCATTAAGTACTATAGGGGTGTTGATGCTGTTAAGTACTCCAACTTCGCGATAAACTAGGTATTCATGCCCTGAAGTGGTATGAAGAACCGCTTTAAAATAGCCATCGGAGGAATTGAAGGTAAGTACCCCTGAAATAGAAAAGCAGTAGATTGCATTAGCCTCGTTTAGAGGAACTTTAGTTGACGTATTTTCAACGGAAAAATTTTTTACCGTTGGAATTTTTGTTGTGTGCAACCGTAGAGGAATGGCTTCCTGTGCAGAAAGTCCTAGCAGATTCGTTATGCCTACTAGGAGAGCAATCCAGAATTGGACAAGTCTAGTAATAAGTTTTTTCATAGTTTGTTATTGTACTATATGATTAACTGTTGAGATTAACTATTTTAGTCTCAGTAGGTAATTTTGTGAATTATTACCCCAAGGACATGCGTATTTTATTCCCGCTCCAAATTTACATAATATCTTTGTAATAGCGAGTAAAAATCCATTCAAACGCTTATTTTTTTTTGTTGACGCATTTGTTGTTTTAACATTTTGACTATATGGAGAAGTCCGCTCATAACCTTATTCGGGCGAACACAATATTGAGACCTTTGAAAAATAAGGAGTAAGCGTTCAGCCCCTCTAATTAGGGGCTATAGTAGTAGAGTAAATTTGTTGGGATTTAGAGAAAGTACATACTCCATCTTCCCCCTGAGCTTCATTTTTTTGGGGACTCCGGGGGATTTTTTGCGCACGAGTAAAACCCTAAACGAACAGAATTTGTAATTGAGTTTACCTGATGATTTCCCATTTTAATCAACAACAAAATGGGAAAAGATCAACGAAACTCAAACAAA
>JASBZJ010000209.1 GCA_029983495.1 Porphyromonas sp. | reverse complement strand
TGCTATTACAAAAGTTTTAACCGAAGCAAACTACATCAATGGCAATGAGGTTCGCCAATTTTCAGACGAATTAGCCCAATACCTACATTGCTTTTCAGTAGTGCCTTGTGCTAATGGAACAGATGCCTTACAAATTGCGCTTATGACCTTGGGGCTATCGCCGGGCGATGAAGTAATTGTACCTGCATTTACATATACTGCTACCGCCGAAGTAGTGGCGCTGTTAGGGTTAACACCTCGCTTTGTGGATGTAGAAATTGATACATTTACTCTCTCTCCCAAATCCTTAGAAGCTGCAATTACAAAAAACACAAAAGCAATTATCGCAGTACACCTTTTTGGAGAATGTGCCGAAATGAATGCCATAATGGCTATAGCAAATAAATATGGGCTTTATGTTGTTGAGGACAATGCTCAGGCTATAGGAGCCAAGTGCTTAGTTTACGATGGTATTGAATTATATAGTGGTACAATTGGGAGCGTTGGTTGTACCAGTTTTTACCCCTCGAAAAACTTAGGGTGCTTTGGCGATGGTGGGGCATTAACCTTTGGCAAGAACAATAAATTGAATTGCGAATTAACAGAGCTAGCACAACAAATAACCAATCATGGACAAAAACAACGTTACCTGCATGAACGAATTGGTTGTAATTCGCGCCTCGATACATTGCAAGCCTCCATTCTTCGAATAAAACTTATGCATCTTAGCGACTTCACTAAGCGGAGACAACAAGTCGCTCATTTATACGATACTTTACTTGGCACTCTAAATGACGTTACAGTACCTGCGCGGGCATGCTACTCCACGCATGTGTTCCATCAGTACACTATTCGTGTTAATAAAGGGCAACGTGATGCATTAAAAAATCACCTTCAACAAAATGGGATTGCATCGATGGTATACTATCCTATTCCTCTCCACAAACAACCTGCATTTCAGCCTTGGGCACCCACTAATTATAGCTTATCCAACAGTGAAACCCTTTGTAACGAAGTTCTTTCGCTACCGATTTGCCCAGAAATTACAAACTCCGAAGTTGAACAAGTTGCCTATACTATTAAAGAGTTCTTTAAACGATGATACCTACCAACACATTTGTACACCCTACTTCCATTATAGACGAAGGAGCGATTATTGGCGAACTTTGCAATATATGGCACTTTTGCCACATTATGCCTAAAGCAAGAATTGGAAATAACTGCACACTAGGGCAGAACGTTTTTATTGCTTCGAATGCTGAACTAGGGAATGGTTGTAAGGTGCAGAATAATGTTTCGATTTACGAAGGCGTTATTTGCAAGGATAACGTATTCATAGGGCCATCGGTAGTCTTTACGAACGTGCTAACCCCTCGTGCTTTTATTAATCGAAAAGCCGAATTTGTGAAAACAACAGTGTGTACAGGAGCATCGATTGGGGCTAATGCAACCATTGTTTGTGGCACTACAATAGGGGAATATGCATTAGTTGCAGCGGGAGCCGTTGTTACCAAGCAAGTACCAAGTTTTACCATTGTAGCAGGTAACCCGGCTAAAGTTATTGGGTACATTTCGGCACACGGCGAACGCCTAATTTTCAACAAGGATAAAACAACTGGTACCATGATTGCGAACTGCCCTAGAACTGGTGAAACATATACACTTATAAACGGAACTGTAGCACGTAAAAGGGAAGAATAATTATTCAAAAATACGCTTACAGTGAACATGTTATCACTTGTGAGAATAATTTCTAATGACGATAAAATGTAATTCGTAATGGAACAAAAAAACACACATAACTTTTCAATAATAGGTATAGGCGGTTACGTTGCACCCCGACACCTAAAAGCTATAAAAGAAACTGGCAATAAGCTTATTTCGGCATACGACACAAGTGATAGTGTAGGTATTATTGATAGTTTTTTCCCCGATGCAGACTTCTTTACAGAACAAGAGCTATTCGATAGGCACAACAGTAAACTAAAGGGAACTGAAAAACAAATCGATTTTGTATCGGTTTGTACGCCAAATTATTTACACGATGCACACTGCCGATACGCATTGCGATTAGGGGCTAATGTAATTTGCGAGAAACCATTATGCCTAAACCCATGGAACATTAACGCCCTTGCAGAGGTAGAAAACGAAACGAACCACCATATTTATAACATTCTTCAGCTTAGGCTACACCCCTCAATAAAAGCTTTAAAAGAAAAAGTTGAAACTGCTCCAAAGGGAGCTTTTTTCGATGTTCAACTTACCTATATAACATCGCGAGGCAAATGGTATTATGCATCGTGGAAAGGCGATGAACGCAAAAGCGGTGGAATTGCCACAAACATAGGTGTCCATTTTTACGATATGCTGTTATGGGTATTTGGACCACTTAAACAACAACATGTAAACGTTATGACCCACGACCGCTGTGCAGGTGTACTCGAACTCGAAAAGGCAAATGTAAGGTATATGCTTTCGATTAACGAAAACCTATTACCCGAAGAAGCAAAAGCCTGTGGAAAACGAACCTTCCGCGAAATGAACATTAATGGCGATACTTTCGAGTTTAGCGATGGTTTTACCGATTTACATACACTTAGTTATAGCGAAATACTTGCAGGAAACGGATTTAGAATTTCCGAGGTTCTCCCCGCCATTCAGCTTGTACACGATATTCGGTATGCAACACCTATAGGGCTAAAAGGCGATTTTCATCCTTTGGCACTAATGCCAATCTTGCCACACCCCTTTGGTTGGCGTTACTAATACAATAATGAGACTGTTGCATAAAGGCGAATCGCTGTGTTACTTTCGGGATTCGGCTTCGG
>JASBZJ010000208.1 GCA_029983495.1 Porphyromonas sp. | reverse complement strand
GCAAAAGTTGCTGTTTTACGATGTAATGGTAACTGCGAAGCTCGCCCCCGTACTAATAAGTATGTTGGTGCCAAGAGTTGTAAGATAGCTTCGGCGCTTTACTCGGGCGAAACTGCTTGTTCATTTGGGTGTTTAGGGCTAGGCGATTGCGAAGTAGCATGTAATTTCGATGCTCTGCATATTAACCCACTGACTGGATTACCCGAAATTGATCAGGATAAGTGTACCGCTTGTAATGCTTGCGTTAAAGCTTGCCCTAAGCTACTTCTACAACTTAGAAAAAAAGGACCAAAGGATCGCCGTGTATTTGTTAGTTGTCGTAATACCGATAAAGGCGGTGTTGCTATGAAAGCTTGTAAAAATGCTTGTATAGGCTGTGGAAAATGTTTTAAGGTTTGCCCATTTGGTGCTATTACAGTTGAAAATAACCTCGCATTTATTGACGATACTAAGTGTCGCTTGTGTAGAAAGTGTGTTGCGGAATGCCCAACAGGGGCTATTCATGAAGTGAATTTCCCCCCACGTAAGCCGAAAGAAGAAACTCCTAATACCACCGTTGAGAAAAAGGTAGCTACACCTAGTACTGTAAATCCTGCAGGAACTGCAGGTGTTTCGTCTGAACAGCCTCGAGTTGTGGAAAAAAATCCAATGAGTACTATACCTCAGCAAAATACTACCCCTAGTCAACAACCTTTAGCATAGGTATTAATTACTATAAGTATAAGTACTGCTAGTGTTGTTCCTTAGTAAAATGAACATTTATTGCTCACATGTTTTTGTGTGCAATTCAATATAGAGAGAAGAAAAACATAAGGCTAAAAAGTCCTCAAGTTTTACCCTATGGCTAGAACATTCCGTATAGGGGGTATTCATCCCCACGAAAACAAATTATCGGCGGGTCAACCCATTACTCCGTTACCAGTACCTAATCAGGTGGTTATCCCTTTAGGGCAACATATTGGTGCTCCAGCTCAACCTATAGTGAACAAGGGCGATGTTGTAAAAGTTGGTACGCTAATTGCTAAGGCAAGTGGGTTTGTATCGGCTAATATTCACTCATCGGTTTCGGGTAAGGTACTCAAAATCGATTCTGTTTACGATGCAAGTGGCTATAAAAAGCCAGCAATATTTATTAATGTTGCCGATGATGAATGGGAAGAAAGTATCGACCGTTCATCTGCAATAAAGAGAGAATGTACTCTTTCATCGAAAGAGATTGTCGATAAAATTGCCGAGATGGGCATTGTTGGTATGGGGGGTGCAACCTTTCCTACCCATGTTAAGCTTTCACCCCCTCCAGGCGAAAAGGCTGAAGTACTTATAATAAATGCTGTTGAGTGCGAACCATACCTAACAAGCGATGACCAGTTGATGCGAGAGCATGCTGAGGAAATTATGATTGGTTGCGAAATTCTTATGAAAGCAATCAATGTAAACAAAACGCTTATCGGTATTGAGGTTAATAAACCTGAGGCCATTGAAATTATGCGTAAGGTGGCTCAGCCCTTTGTGGGTATAACTATTGTTCCTTTAAAGAAACGCTATCCTCAAGGTGGTGAAAAACAGCTAATTGATGCTGTAATTCGTAGGCAAGTACGCAGTGGAGCTTTACCTATAACAACTGGTGCAGTTGTGCAAAATGTGGGTACGGTTTACGCTGTTTACGAAGCAGTTCAGAAAAATAAACCACTAATTGAACGCGTTGTTACTGTAACGGGTAAAAAACTTTCGAATCCTTGTAACCTTTTGGTTCGTATTGGTACACCTATGAGTAAGCTTATTGATGCGGCTGGTGGGCTTCCTGAAGATAACGGTAAAGTTATTGGTGGTGGCCCTATGATGGGGCGTGCTTTAGTGAATACCGATGTTCCCGTAGCCAAAGGTTCTTCGGGCTTACTATTGCTAAGCCAAAAAGAAAGTGAACGCAAGCCTATGCAGGATTGCATTCGTTGTGGAAAGTGCGTAACAGCTTGCCCTATGGGCTTAAACCCTGCTTTCCTGATGCGCGATACTGTGTTTAAGGATTGGGATAGTTGCGAAAAAATGCATGCATTCGATTGTATTGAGTGTGGTTCATGTAGCTACTCCTGCCCGGCTAACCGCCCCTTACTCGATTATATTCGTATCGGTAAGCAAACTGTGATGGGAATTATGCGTAGCCGAAAAAGCTAACGAGCTTAACCATCGTATTAACTTCGTTGAATTGTAATAACTACAAAATAAAGAAATATACATATAAGCTTATTTAGCTTACATACTATGGAGAATAGAATTATAGTATCGCCATCGCCACACGTACATGGGAAGGACTCCATTGCAAAAAACATGTACGGTGTGCTTATTGCCTTAATTCCTGCTTTTGCTTTTTCGTTATATAGCTTTGGTTGGGATGCGCTAAAAGTTACTCTTATTTCGGTCGTAACCTGTATGCTTGTTGAGCTCTTTATAACACGTGTTATGTTGCATCGCGAAAACCGTGTGTTAGATGGTTCGGCAATTCTTACTGGGGTATTACTTGCTTTTAACCTTCCCTCGCAATTACCTTGGTGGATAATTGTTTTCGGTGCTATCATTGCCATTGGTATTGGAAAGATGGCTTTCGGAGGATTAGGAAATAATATTTTTAACCCAGCACTAGTGGGGCGTGTATTCCTTTTGGTTTCCTTCCCTGCACAAATGACTACATGGCCAACTCCACGAACCCTAGCAAGTGCTGTTGACGCCGAAACTATGGCAACGCCTCTATCAACGATGAAAAATGTTCTTCATGGAACTGGCAGTTTAGACGCTCTCCCTCGGTCGTTGGATTTATTCCTTTGGGTTAATACTGGTTCAATGGGGGAAAATTCAGCG
>JASBZJ010000207.1 GCA_029983495.1 Porphyromonas sp. | reverse complement strand
CAACAATTATAAACAAAAACGAACTCCCCCTATGCGTTGCCTCAACAACCATGAAGAAGTTCATTTCCTAGTTACAATCACAATATAATCTTATCTTGTGCGGTCGGGGGGACTCGAACCCCCAAGCCTCTCGGCAATAGATCCTAAGTCTATCGTGTCTACCAGTTTCACCACGACCGCAATAACGAAACAAATAACGCCTTATCCTTTTCGCTTTGCAAAGGTAATACTTATCCTACACATTTACAACTACGAGGCACATAAAAAACTTCGACCTTGTAGAGTAGCTGCCCATTTTCAAAGGGAATTCCATGAATAGAAGCCAACTTTCGATGAAACCCAAAACAAAAACTCAAAGTAAAAAATGAGGTGACCCATAAATCGAGCCACCTCATCGTTTATTAAGCTGTTAGTTACTTTTAAAGTAGATAGGGATCGTTTTCCCAATCGATAAGATCCTTTGGATCCTTCGCATTCGTATCACGCCCTTCTGCTGGAAGCTCCATAGCACTTTCGGGCATATGCTTGTAAGGAACATTTTTATCCGCATCGCGCTTGCGTTGCTCAATCCAAGCCTCTCTACTTGTGTAATCTACGTTCTCAAGGTCCACATCCCCGAGTTCAATACCCATAGCCTTTGCTACCATTTCGCCATACTTAGGATCGGCTAAATAACAGTGGCGAATATGCCTATGACGAATTTGTAACGTTGCATCGTCCATATTACGGGCAGTATTTTCGGCGAGCACAAGTTGTTGCTCAGGCGTCATAGCTCTAAACAACATTCCGGGCTGTGTAAAGTAGTCGTTATCGTCCTCGCGATAATCGTAAGTTCCTACTGGACCTCCATCTTCCATAGGTATAATATGTTCGGGGTGGTCGTGCCAATTGTCGTAGCTATTGGGGCTATAATGATTCTGCGAACCTAAGTTGCCATCAACACGCATTTGTCCATCGCGACTAAAGTTATGTGGGTGTTCAACCCCCTTAGGCATATTAACGGGTATTTGTGTGTGGTTAACCCCTAAACGATAACGCTGCGCATCGCCGTAGAAGAATGTGCGAGCTTGAAGCATTCTATCGGGCGAGAGGCCAATACCGGGAACCAAGTTACCCGGCGAAAATGCAGCCTGCTCTACTTCAGCAAAATAATTATCAGGGTTACGGTTAAGTTCGAATTCCCCTACCGGAATAAGAGGGAAATCCTTCTTTAGCCACATTTTTGTAAGGTCGAAGGGGTTATTCTCCATTTTACGAGCTTGCTCCTCTGTCATCACCTGGATGTACATTTTCCACTTGGGGAACATACCCTTTTCGATAGCTTCGTATAAGTCACGTTGGCTACTTTCGCGATCTTTACCCACAACCATTTCAGCTTCTTGGTCGGTAAAATTTTGAATTCCCTGCTGGCTACGGAAATAGAACTTCACCCAAACGCGTTCGTTCTTTTCGTTAATTAAGCTATAGGCATGGCTACTAAAGCCGTGCATGTAACGGAATGAGGAGGGAATACCACGGTCGCTCATGACTACAGTAACTTGTAGTAAAGCTTCGGGCAACGAGGTCCAAAAATCCCAGTTTGTATTTGGGCTACGCATGTTTGTGCGGGGGTCGCGCTTAACCGCATGGTTCAAATCGATAAATTTTTTGGGGTCGCGGAAAAAGAATACAGGGGTATTGTTCCCTACCATATCCCAGTTGCCTTCTTCGGTATAAAACTTAAGTGCAAAACCACGAATATCGCGTTCAGCATCAGCTGCTCCACGCTCGCCTGCCACGGTTGAAAAGCGTGCAAACATTTCGGTTTTTTTGCCTACTTCGCTAAACAACTTTGCCTTGGTGTACTTGGTTATGTCGTGCGTAACGGTAAAAGTTCCAAATGCACCCGAACCTTTTGCGTGCATTCTGCGTTCAGGTATTACTTCGCGGTTAAAGTTTGCCAATTTCTCCATCATCCAAACATCTTGGATTGCTACAGGCCCTCTTTTTCCTGCTGTAACACTATCCTCATTCGAACCAACGGGGGCACCGGCTGCAGTAGTCATACCTTTACGTTCGCCCGTAGTTTCGTTTCGCGAGGGGAGATGCTCACCAACCATGTTCTTTTCCATGGGGTCCTTCATTTTTTTCTCTTCTTGTTTCATGATGAAATCCTTACTCTTTTTAATGTTCAATATATGCTACTCGTATTGTTAGTCGAAGGCTCCGCTAAAAGTGCAAACCGTTGAGCATATTTTCGGGCTCTGGTTCGACAAGTGCACTACGCACAGCACCAAGCAACCATAATGCTGAAAATAACGGGCAAGTGTATAAGTAAAACACCTACTACCATTTCCTAACACAGTGCAAATATACGCACAAATACTTCGTTTTTCGATAGATTGTACAAATACCTAAATAGGAGTTCTGTAGGAAGAGAAGGAGAGCTACCACACCGAAGGTACTTTTTATTTTAAATTTTCAACGGTTTGACACAACCATTTGAAGAATAAACAATTAGCAGAGTATTTAGGAAATAACAGTAACGAATTGGCAACCGTGCGATTTTCAGCGTTTTGCGGTGCTGTGCTGTCAAATAACTCTTTATGCAAAGGTAGGAAAACTCTTCTTGTATACAAAGAATTTTCCTGCCTTTTTAATGTAGCATAGATGCAATTCTATCAAACCATCCTTTTACCTCTCCATTAGGGTCAATTTCTTCAAGATATTTCATATTCATACCTTCTTGAAAAACTTTACTTAAATAGTTTTTGGCAGTTTTGCCTTTCATCACACCATCCAAGCCATTCTTATCAGAATATGATATACCAAACAATTTAGGAACATCATTTTGAGTTGTATCTACATCTATATCAT
>JASBZJ010000206.1 GCA_029983495.1 Porphyromonas sp. | reverse complement strand
TAAACGACCTCGATATTACGAGTTTACAAGGCGAAGTTAACCTTACCGTAACCTTAAAAGGAGTAAATGATGTAACATTGGCTAAGCCAAGTGCACTTTCGCAACCCACTCGTATTGTGGATATTGCTGACGTTTACCCACGCACTTCGGTAATTGAAATAAGCGAAAGCGAAAATTGCCCCTATTGTGCCCTCGAAACAGAAACTTTCTATAAAGATTTCCGCGATGGAAAGGACGGAAAACTTAGCGATGAACTAGAAGCAATACGTAAGAGAACCATTGTGGTAATGCATCATCCTGTATTTGGTAGTGCCGATTTCCTTACAACCGATTATTCGAATCGTATGAACGATTTCTATTCGGGTAAGTCCTTCTATCCGGCACTTGCTTTAGATCGCACAGCAAACAAGCACCTTAAGCATAGCCCCGATAAAGGACCGTTGGTATTAGGTAAAATATTGGGAGGAATAAACTATAAAACAGCCGTTGATTATGGCTTGTTTATGAATCCTGCTTATGGTATGATTACCCTTACTAAGGAATACGATGCTACCAAAAAGCAGGTAACAGTTAAAGTTGACGGTAAGGTTTCGAAAGCAATTGATAGCAAACGCGACCTTTATGTTACTTTCCTTGTTACGCAGGATAAAATAAAATCTCGCAACCAAGCTAGCGGCGATAAAAAACGCACACCCGATAGTTTTACGCATCGTAATGCATTGCGCTATGCAAGCGAGCCGATTAAACTAACCAGTATTATCGATGGCAAGTTCGAACTTATTCAAGTTATCCCTATCGATGCTGTGGCAGCCGGTGAAAATCCTAAGGATAACCAATTCCTTCTTGAATCAAATGGTGAGGATGTAACACACGAACAGTTACTGGAAAACCTCGAATTTATTGCGGTTCTTCATTACAATGCAAACATTAAGGAGAGTAAGAAAAATATCTTCCTCAACGAAATTGTGAATGCGGCTAGCGATAAGGTAACCCCTCCTACAGAGGTTATTCCAGGTTATACACTTTCAACAAAACACGTTGTTGAGCAAGGTAAAATTGTTGTGTATAACATAAACGGAACCATTTACTGTAGCGACCCCTATGCGAACCTCGAGGTGTATAATATTAGTGGCCAACGTGTACAAAACCATGGGCTTATGACTGGCGTTTATATTGTTCGTGCTACCGAGGCTTGTGGAAAAACAACTATTGCCAAGGTAGTAGTGCGTGGTTAAAATAGCTATTAACGAATAACTAATTATATTTGTGGTTCCCTTTGTAGGCTTTAGTTGTATAACTGCAAGTACTACAAAGGGTAACCTATTAATGCTTATTAATCAAAAACAGAGTTTATGTACAAAAAAAACTTTCAGAGTGTATTTTTGCGCCTTGCGGTGCTTATGTTACTTATTGCACCAATAACCAGTAATAGCTTAAATGCACAAGTTAAACCACCCCAAATACCCACATTTTCGGGTGGGGATGGCTCGAAGGAAAACCCTTTTATTATTGCAAATGAGGCGGATTTAGTTGCACTTTCGAATTATGCAGCTAAGTTTATGCCCCCAGCCTCGTTGGATAAGTATGTCTATATTTTAGAGGGAAAATACTTCCGCCAAACTGCTGATATTACACTAACTAAAGCATTTCGCCCTATAGCTGGTGCCGATAATGTTGAGTATGGTAACCAAAACCACAAACTTTTTTGTGGAAATTACGATGGTGGCAAGCACCGTATTTATAACCTAAATATAAATCCTATAACGGAATGGGATAACGAAAGTGATCTTATAGAAGGAGGATACGATATTGTAGGGTTATTTGCTGCTGTAGGTAAAAATGCCGTTCTTGAAAATATTTACATTGCTTCGGGGTATGTTCGTGGCGACCGTTCAGTTGCTGCCATTGCAGGTTCGTTAAATGGCGAAGCCCAAATTAAACATTGTAAAGTGGGGTACCGCGTAAAGGTTGTTGGTAAAATGAATACAGCTGGCATTGTTGGAGCTATAGCAAATGGAACTAAAGTAAGTTGTAACGCTAACTATGGTAATATTTCCATTACTGCTAGCCCTATGCCTTGGAACTTAGGTGGTATTGTTGGTACAGCAAGCGATGCTACAATCGAAGGCTGTGCAAACTTTGGCGACTTGTATAGCCAAGGGCAAATAGCTGGTGGTATTTTAGGTGCTTTCCCTCCTTCTATACCAAACAAATCTAAGTATAATTACCCAACAATTCGTAGTTGTATGAATGGAGGCGACGTGGCTGTAAACGAATCTATTGCAGGAGGGCTTATTGGACAGTGGCCCTATGGTTACGATTTAGGTAACGAACAAACTGTGCCTGATAAAGTTGCCTTTGCCAATTGCTATAACTATGGTCAAGCACGCACAAGCGATAATAAACTTACATTCGGACCTATTGCCGCTTTTGTATTTAAGCATCCAGTTAGCGGATTAAAGCACGCAAAAACTGAACATACCTATTACGATGCTGATAGGTTTGTAATGAAGGAAGACAAAACAAATGGCGATTCGGAGATCGCATTTGCATTAGGTACACCTAAAAGCCATGCCGAAATTATTTCGCCTGAGTTTTTGAATGAACTTAATGAAGGCGCAACAATTCTTTTCGAAGCCGATAAACATAAAATTAATGGAGGGATGCCTATCCTAAAGTGGATTAACGATACTTACGACCCTGAAGTTGATAAAGCGTTCCAATATATTACCGATGTTAAACCCGCAGTATGGCACTATAGCACAGAACAAAAGTATCTGTTCCCTCAAGTGGCAAAAAAACACTTTACGGTTGTAAACCTCGATATGCAACAACCTAATATTCAGCTTAAGGGATTAGGTTATAGTGTAG
>JASBZJ010000205.1 GCA_029983495.1 Porphyromonas sp. | reverse complement strand
GCCCTCGTTATGGGCTGGTGTATTGTGTGTTTTTGTAGCAGCTTTTGCGCAAGCCCTTAGTAATGTTGTTAACGACCTTGCAGATTTTAAAAAAGGTGCCGACGTAAACCGTAATGCTGGTTTTGAGCGTTTGCTGGCATCGGGAAGGTTAAGTTATAAAAGTGTGCGAAACGTAGCTGTTGGTTTAGTTATACTTACCGCATTATTGGGGTTATTTGTAGTTGCTTTAGCTGGCAACTGGTGGCTTTTATTGGTAGGGGGTGTTATACTTTTAGGTGCATTTATGTACTCCTCAGGGCAATATGCTTTTGCTTATCACGGTTTAGGTGAAGTTGCCGTGTTTTTGTTTTTCGGTTGGATTGCCATGGGCGGAACCTATTACGTAATGGAAGGTACTATTACATTAAACCTAGTATTACTGGCTTCGGCAATGGGTCTGGCTAATGTAAATATATTGTTGGTGAATAACTATCGTGATGTGGAGGAGGACAAAGCGTCGGGCAAAAGAACCCTTGCGGTGCGTTTTGGTGCCGAGCTTATGCCGCTATTATATTCTACAAATATATTGCTTGTTACGCTTTTGATTATTCCCTATTATAACAGATTCACCATATGGCTAATGATTCCTTTTTTACTCGAAAGTTTACACCTAAACAAAGGGCTAAAACACATGGAAGGAAAAGCACTAAACACCGTGTTAAGCAAAACCGCAATGGGAGTATTGTTACTAGCAATAAGTTTGGTTGCTATTATAGCAATATATAACTATTTACCTTGCTGTAACGTAAAGTAATTGTAGTATGGAAAAACGATTGGTTGCAAGGCTTGGGGTGTTTTTTATCGCTTTTATTCCCATCATAGCTAAGGCACAAACTCGCCCTACGGCCTATCCCTTTTTAAATCTTCCTTCTACGGCACATACGGTTGCTGTTGGGGGATTATCCATTTCGTATGTTGATGATAATGCTGGCGTAGCCTTCGATAACCCTGCGCTTTATGGCGAGGAATCGGCAGGGCGATTGTTTTTAAGTTACATGTATTATATGATGGGTGCACATAGTGCAAATGCCTTGTATGGTTTGCCCATTAATGATCGCGGTAGCTGGGCTATTGGTTTGCGTGCTTTGCAATATGGTAAAATGGAGGGGTACGATATAAATAACCAAGCTACAGGTAGTTTTTCGGCTACCGATATTGCACTTTCCGGCTTATTTAGTTACGAGCTTACAAATAGGTTACGTGGAGCCTTGGCTTTAAAGTTTATTTATTCCAATATCGAGCGGTACAATGCCCTTGCTTTAGCTGTAGACGCTGGCCTTAGCTATTATAACGAGGATAAGGGGCTTTCGGTAGGTGCTAGTTTAAGTAATGCAGGTGCTACTTTACTTTCGTACGATAAACAGAAGCCTCTTACCGCATGGGATTTAAGGGTTGGCTACTCGCAGGCCTTTATGCATGCCCCAGTAAGGTTACATTTTACAGCTTATGGGCTAAACCCTTTAACTATACGGGATGTAGCAACCGAGAAGCGAAAAACTCTTGAAAAGGTTTTACGGCATTTTACCATTGGAGCCGAATATTTTACAGGCAAAAACTTTTGGCTCGCAATGGGCTATAACCCTCGTTTAGCTCAGGATTTACAAGTTACTGGTGGTAGCTTGTTTTGGGGGCTTTCGGTAGGTGCTGGCTTTAGTAGTAACCATTTTAGGATTGGTATTGCTGCAGCTCGCTACCACCCTAGTACGCTTTCGTTAATGGTTACCTTTTGTACGACATTTGGTAACGATCGCTATATATTCTGATACTTAAAACTTTACTAGAAACCGTAGATACTTGCTATATGCAAATGCAAAAAAAAATTATTGTAGCCCTTGATGGCTGTAGTTCGACGGGTAAAAGCACCATGGCAAAGGCTTTAGCCAAAGCTTTGAATTACGATTATATCGATAGTGGAGCTATGTATCGTGCAGTTACACTTTATGCTTTAGAACAGGGTATTATAATAAACGGAGAAATCGATACCGAAAAATTGCAATCCGAAATAGATGCAATAAATATCGATTTCTCGCACGATGAGCAGGGGAAACCTATTACTCTGTTAAATGGGCGAAATATTGAAGCCCTTATACGAACCCCACAAATATCGGCTATGGTTAGCCCTATAAGTGCTTTGCCCTTTGTACGCGAGGCTTTAACCCAAAAGCAAAAGGAGTTTGGGCTAAGGCGTGGCATAGTAATGGATGGGCGCGATATAGGAACAACGGTTTTCCCCGATGCAGAGTTAAAAGTGTTTGTTGTTGCGGATGCAAATATTCGAGCTCAGCGCCGTTACGACGAAATGAAGTTGATGGGAATTGATACTTCGTTCGATGAGGTGTTGCATAATCTTCTTGAAAGAGATAGAATCGATTCATCACGAGCTGTTTCGCCATTAGCAAAGGCACACGATGCTATTGAGTTCGATAATTCTTTTCTTACTATTGAGGAGCAGAATAAACAACTCCTTTTATTAGCCGAACAAGCCATTAATAGGGCTAATAGATGCTAGCGAATAATTTTTAAAGGAAGTGGTAACTATTGAAATAGATAAAGGTTCGGGCTTTTGCTTTGGTGTTGTAAATGCTATCCGAAAAGCCGAGGAGGAGTTAGATAACCACGATATTTTATATTGTTTGGGCGACATAGTGCATAACACAAGCGAAGTAAACCGCTTGGAACAAAAGGGGATGGTTACCATTAACTACGAAAAGCTTACAACGCTTAAGAATAGCAAGGTACTATTCCGTGCCCATGGCGAACCCCCTGGTGTATATAAACTTGCTAACGAAAGCGGTTTAGCCGTTGTTGATGCTACTTGCCCTGTTGTACTTAAATTGCAAAAGAATATACGTACCAGCTACCAACAACATAAAGG
>JASBZJ010000204.1 GCA_029983495.1 Porphyromonas sp. | reverse complement strand
AGGCTTAGTCCTAAAAATCGAGAAAATGCAAGCGAATCATTCACACGCTCTTCCAAGGCACAGTCGCTTAAATTGTACCACATGTGACTTGTTGCCGTGCAAAGGGTTCATATGGTCACTATCAACAAAGAGAGGGTACTCCGTAATAATTCATCGTACCCTCTCTAGTTTAAGTAATTGTTCAACTTTTAAAAAGCTTAGCATTACCAGCTCTTTTTTAAACTTGTTCTAGTTGTACTGCAAACAAAGTATAGTACAATTACTGAATTGTAACCCCTACTTCAAAACGAGCAGGAAGAACGGATTGTACCAAAGTGCGTCCTAACGAACGGAAAAGAAAGGCCATGCGGTTGCTATTGGTAAGATTATTACCCTTAATCCAAAGCGATACACCCTTATGACTCATCGAAACCTTAGCATTAAGCAATGTATTAAAGGGCTCAACAACTTTTTGGTCAACGGTCCAAGTTATAGGGCCTGCCGCATTACCGTAAAGCGAAACTGCAAAATTATCAATGAAATAATTCTTGCCTAAAGTGGGGTTGTATGTTATGCCTGCAGTAACCATATGTTTAGGCACATAGGGAACATTAAGCTTTTTATCGGGCATAATAATCGAAGCATCGGTAAAACCATAATTAGCCATTAATACAAGGCTACGAATGGGGGCATATTCAAGGTTTATTTCAACCCCATTATAACGCCCTTTTTGGAAGTTTTCTTGTACACGCCCAAGCCCCGAGGCAACAAAATCGGTCACTTGTAAGTTTTCAACCCAAGTTGTATAAGCTGTAGCTCGCCAATTAAAGCGATTATCAGCCAAAGAACCTTTTAACCCAAGCTCAAGGTTTGTACCTTTTTCTGGTTTAAAAATAAGCTCATTTTCTTCAACAGGGTAATTATCGGGTTGTTTCTTTTGCATAGCATTCATCAAAGCCATTTGTTCGTTTTTCATAATAAAATCGGCAAAGGCTTGCTCGTTATAATTACCACTTCGGTAGCCTTGAGCAAACGAAACATAAGCCGATAGCCATTTATCAGCTTCGTACGAAAGTGCTACTCGAGGCGAAAAATGCATTTCGGTATGGTTATAATTACCAACCATATTAACCTTCGGAGCCAGAGCAATCGTTTTAAGAGACGAAGATGGATCCTTTGGGGTAAGAACAAATTTAAAGGCACTGCTTACTTGGTAATCGATGGCATAATTTTCAATACCAAAGTTTGCACCCAAAGTTAGCGATAAGCCACTAAAGAAAAGATCGTTTAGGGTATACTGCGAATAAAGTGCTCCCCCCTTACGAGGTTTTAGGTAATCGAGGTTAATAACTTCGCTTTCGGTTGCAGGCGAAGCAATATTAAAAGGCATTTTAGGGTTCGACGAAGCTTTGGCCAACCCTGGGTTAAGCATCATTTTTATTCCATCTACGCCAAACTCAATAGGGTTATTTGTTTGGTTACGATCGAGGTATAACGAGGCTCCAACGGCTAAATTATTTCGGTAGGTTCGGTCGTGCCATTTAAAAAGAGCATCAAAAGTTCCAGCCTTCGAAGTACCATCTATCATCATTTGAAAAATCGATTTGGGCGAGTAATCTTGATCCATATTCGTTTTTTCCTTGAGGTACTCAAATGTTCCGCTAAGGTTTAAAGTATAAAGGCTTCCCTTACGTTGGTACGATACGAGCGAGTAAAGCGAATTACGCTTAAACATCGATTCGCCATTGTAAGCAAGTGGTTCCAATTGTTTGTTAACTTCGTCATAACCACGATAAGGGAATGCCCCTTGGCTAAGGTCGTTTGTGTATACCGAAACGGTAATTACATCCTTTACTGTAGGTCGCCACTCGAGCTTAGTACCAGCCGAAAGCTCCTTTTCGGGGTCGGCCCAGTTATGTTTATATTGGTTATAAAAGAACCCATTATGATTATTAACCGAGGCAAAACTATAAACGGCAATTTTATTATTTGCAAATAAGGGAACCATAACATCAGTATGGAACGTATTGTGGCTACCAAAGCTTAGCGAAGCATAGGTTTTATTCAAATGGAATGGCGAAATAGTTCGGAAGTTTAGCGTTCCAGCTAACGAGTTTCGTCCATAAAGTGCACCTTGTGCTCCACTTAATAGCTCCATCGAATTTAGGTTAATCATCGATGTTTGCACATTGGCATTATACATTACAGGCGAACCATCGAGGTAAACACCTACCGAACTATTTCCACTCCGCGAGCCAATACCACGAATATAAAAAGCAGTAGTTCGTTTCGACCCATACTGAGGGATCCACACATTAGGGGCAATAAACGAAAGGTCGGTAACACTATTTAAACCATATCGTTGCATTGTTTTATCCGAAACGAAAATGCGTTGCGCAGGTAGGTTTTTAATTGTATTAGTGTTACGGTTAGGTGTAACAATAACTTCTTCCAATTGGTACTGACTAGCAATACTATCATTTGGGTGCAAAGGGTAAGCACTTTTTTGTGCTTGAACCGAAAAAAACGCCATAGCACTCATTAGAAGCATTGCAATGGGCAATAATAATCTTCTCATCTTTAAAAATTAAGTTGTAAATAAAGGGGGTATAGGTTTTGGTTAGTTGCTTATTGCGTAAGGGAGCTGAATAGAGGGACCGTTTAACAAGCTCAACAAAAAAAGAATCTCGTAGTGCGAACATTGAAAAACTTATTGAGCAAACTTTATTAGCAGAATAGTTTACTAAAAAGTTCCTTAAGCAAAGGCAAAGCTACAAAAAAAGGTCGCTATATCACTGTAATTAATAACACGTAGTTATAATAAAAAAAAGAAAACGATAAGAAACTGCATCTTTCCTTGACGCTGTTCTCATCGTTTTCTAACTTATCTTATTGCATGAACTATGTTAAGTCAACCGTTCAATAGCCTATTATCGATTAACAATTTCGAACGTATCGCGTGCAATCA
>JASBZJ010000203.1 GCA_029983495.1 Porphyromonas sp. | reverse complement strand
TAAAATGGGAAATCATCAGGTAAACTCAATTACACGTTCTATTCGTTTAGGGTTTTACTCTGCGAAAAAATTCCCCCAGAACTTCATTTTTGAGGCCCTGGGAGAAGATAAGGGGCATATACTTTCTCTAAAATCCAACAAATTTACTTTACTATACCTCCGAGTTCGAAGAACTGAACTCCTACACCTTATTTTTCAAACACCTCTTATTAGTCTTAGCCTTACACAGATAAACTCATTTAATATACCTACCAAACGCTTCTATTACATTAATGCAATGAATCTACTCTTCCAAAACACCATAGCAACTTATTCGTAATACGTAAGCAAACTTGCCAAGTACGCAAAGGCGTAGGTACTACCAAAATAGTTACCTTTGAAAAGAGATAATCAAATATAAGAAAGAGGAAACGCTATGAGCGAGAAAAACACTCACAACCTGGAGCAAAGCAAGTCAAAAATTGAGCTCCCTAGTAACGCATACCGACCGTTAGAACCTGGCGAAAGTTATATCCCCGTTATGCCAGCCTCAACAAAACCCAAGGAAGTTACCGCATACTCGGTTATAATGGGGGTAATAATGGCTATTCTATTTTCAGCAGCTACTGCATACCTAGGTCTTAAAGTAGGACAAGTTTTCGAAGCTGCCATCCCTATTACAATACTTGCAGTAGGTATAGGTTCGCTAGCTGGCAAGCGTAACATGCTAGGTCAAAATGTCATTATTCAGTCGATCGGTGCAAGTAGTGGAGTTATTGTTGCAGGAGCTATATTTACCCTACCAGCACTTTATATTTTGGGGCTTAATGCTTCGTTTTGGCAAATCTTTATAGCATCGCTATTGGGTGGCTTTTTGGGGATTATTCTTCTTATCCCCTTCCGTAGATATTTTGTAAAAGAAATGCACGGCAAGTTTCCCTTCCCCGAAGCTACAGCTACCACAGAAGTACTAGTTACAGGCGAAAGTGCTGGCAAACAAACAAAAATACTTGCACTAAGTAGCCTTGTAGGCGGGATTTATGATTTTATTGTAGGCTCAATTGGGCTTTGGGGGGAACAGCTTTCCACAAGAATGACCTCATGGGGAAGTGCTCTAGCCGAAAAATACAAGATGGTACTAAACATCAATACGGGAGCAGCTGTAATGGGCTTAGGCTACATTATTGGTCTTCCATACGTATCAATTATTTGTGCGGGTAGCTTTTTGGTTTGTTATTATCCCCATTTTAGGATACTTTGCACCAAGCATTACCTTACCTATGGGCGAAGGCATTAGCCAAACCATTGGTATGATGAGCCCCGAAGAAATATTTTCGAACTATGCACGCCCCTTAGGAATTGGTGGCATCGCTATGGCTGGAATTATTGGAATTATAAAATCGAGCCATATTATAACTGGAGCTATAAAACTTGCGGCTACCGAACTTGGAGCTAAAAAAGGGCAACTACTTACAGCACCAGAGCGAACTGATGAAGATATCCCCATGAAGCGTATTGTTCCACTACTCGTAATAGTACTTATAGCTACACTGTTATTCATTCAGTTCGGTGTAATTCATTCGTGGGGGCAATCGCTCGTATCCTTACTTATCGTTTTCGTTATCGCATTCCTATTTACAAGTGTTGCTGCAAACGCTATTGCCATTGTTGGTAGTAACCCCGTATCGGGTATGACACTTATGACACTTATACTCACCTCGGTTGTGTTAGTGGGTATTGGCCTCAGTGGTAACAGTGGAATGGTTGCAGCAATGGTTATAGGTGGCATTGTTTGTACAGCATTATCAATGGCGGGTGGATTTATAACCGACCTTAAAATAGGTTACTGGGTAGGTAGTACCCCCCGAAAACAACAACGCTGGAAGTTTTTAGGTGTAGCGGTTTCGGCAATGACAGTTGCCCTTGTTATGCTCGTACTCAACAAAGCATACGGTTTTACTGGCGATGGAGCACTAGTTGCACCACAAGCAAACGCAATGGCTGCTGTTATTAAACCCCTTATGAGCGGAGGCGAAACCCCATGGGTTTTGTACATTGCTGGTGCTATATTGGCACTTATACTCACCTTTATAAAAGTTCCCGCACTGCCCTTCTCGCTAGGGATGTTTATTCCTCTTCAACTAAATATGCCCCTCTTAGTTGGTGCAATTATAAGCTATATTGTAAGCACACGTAGCAAGGATGCAACCCTAAACAAAATACGTAAAGATAAAGGTACACTTATTGCCTCGGGATTTATTGCTGGTGGCGCATTAATGGGAGTGGTTAGTGCCATACTAAAGTTTGCTAATGTTGATATAATGCAACACGAATGGTTACAAACCAGCGGAGCTGCACTTACAACAGTAGTTATGTACCTAGTAATTATAGGCTATGTTATTGTTGGTAGCTTAAAAGCAAAAAAGGATTGAGAGCCATGCCTATTATTAAATAAAAAGATTGTTAGCCTGCAATAATGGCTATTATGATTATATATGCACATTCACAAATTAAGAATACGACCAAAATATGACGGTTAAAGAACGTTTTCTACACTACGTAAGCTTCGATACACAAAGCGATGACCGAAGCGAAACCTTTCCCTCAACTGAGAAACAAAAAGTGCTACTCGAAGTACTGAAAAACGAAATGGAGCAATTGGGACTTACCGAAGTTACCATGGATAAGTACGGATATGTAATGGGTACAATACCTGCAAGCGTAGGTTGCGAAAATGCTCCAGTTATCGGCTTTATTTCTCATGTTGATACAAGCCCTGACATGAGTGGCAAAAACATTAAGCCACAAATAATAGAAAATTACGACGGTACCGATATTCCACTGAACGAAAACTTGGCTCTGATGGTGAGCGAATTTCCCGAACTGAGCTTTTTTAAAGGGCATACACTTATTACAACCGATGGCACAACACTACTAGGAGCCGATGATAAAGCGGGGGTTGCCGAAATTATGACTATGGC
>JASBZJ010000202.1 GCA_029983495.1 Porphyromonas sp. | reverse complement strand
CCATAGAAAAACAAAGCGTAACGAACGCTCTATCAGCTAATTCGCTACGCTTTGCTCAAATTTACTTTTTCGCTATGTGTTTATTTTATATTTTGCGCTATAACGAAAGTGCGGAAAACTCTACCTCTACTCTGCTAGGCTTATTATTTTACTTGCTTCTCCTTGGCATTTGCCCCCGTAGCAATTAGCTTACCTTTTAAGTTGAACTTTTCGACCTTACCGCCATCAACGTTATAAGCGGTTACACCATCGCCCTCGGTTCGGATATCTCCATTTACTATCAACTCCTTAACCACACCACCGTTCAACACGCTTATGCCATCGGCCGAAAGGGTTTTAATTTCACCCTTCACTAAGGTTTCGCCCTTCGAACCTTTGGTTACTACACCTTTTTCGATAGTAATTTTACCCACAGGTTTACTTATTTGCATGCCTATTGCACCATCGCCCGCAGTAACAATTTCGTAAAAATAGGCATCACCAATGGTTCCATCGTATTGGTTAAACCCTCGAGCCCCAAGCCCATAAGTTTCAATACTATTTTCGGCTTTAAAACTATTAACCTCGCCAAAGTTTACAAAGCCAATACCACTGGCTCCATAGGTTATTACTTTTTCTTTAGCAACCCAATTGCCTACTTTACCCCACACATCAAGTGCCATATCGTTTGTGCCATAGGTAACAACTTCCTTATTCGAAATAATCTCCTTAGCTGTAGCACCGTAAACAATAAAAATACCACCCGTAATAAGGTTGGGTTGCCCCTGTGGTATTAATCCACTCGAATAAACGCCACCAGTTGTAAGGCGTTCGATGCTAACTAACCCCTTATCATCGCCAAAGCCCGAAATAAAAATACCACTACCTAAAACTGGTGCGAGGCTACGACCTACTGAAATATTTTCAGCACGTACCTTTATTTCGCTCCCCTCCTGAGGATTATAATTATAAACGGTAAAAGCCCCTTGGTAAACAATTACACCATACTTTAAGGGGCGTTCCGAAAAAGCACGAGCATCAGCCGACACAATATCAACATCGTTAACCTTTATTGCTAATTGTTTACCGGGGTTACGCATTATAAGCTGTACATTACCCGTTACTGTTAAACCATCGAGTTCGATTGTTCCTAAACTTTTACGTGTTGAACTTATATAAATAGCTCTATTTGCCGATGCGGTTTGAACAACTAAGCCTCGAACAACATTATTGCCCTCTAATGCAATACCATCGCCTTGCGCAAAGGCAAGCATTACACCTTTTTGGGTTGCAACCAATTGCTGCCCATACCGTAGCGTAATACTACTTGGTAAAGTTATTGAATTCGATACTTCTATTTTGGCGTTCTCTACACCAAGAGCATTATATAGTTCGGTAGCATTGGTAACTTTCATAAGCGATTTTTGGGGTTGCCCTAAAGCAACACTAGGAATTAATACTAATGGCAAAAGCAAAGTTGCCACAAAAAGGGTATTCGAAATAATTGTTTTCATAAAAAAGACAAGAACAGAAAGGGAAGCATATAAAGCTCCCCCAACCTACTAATTAAAATACTTTATTGCCGCACATCGGCATACGCCTCGATAGTATCGAATTCATGCCGTGCAAAAGGGCAAAGCGGATTGATTTTAATGCTACTCTTACGAGCTTCGTCAACAAGTAAGGCTACGAGCTTACTTGCAACTCCCTGTTCGCGATACTCAGGGTTAACACCAGTGTGCGATATAATCCACAAACCTTCAGATGCGGAATAATCCGATTCGCCTATAAGTTTTTCGCCATCGTAGGCTGCAGCTCGGTTGTTTTGGGGTTCGAATGTTACATTGATCATTGCTTTCGTTATGTTTAAGCGATTATTACGCTAGCAAATATAACGATTTTTGAAACGCAATACGTGGCGAGCCATCATCAATATAAATAATACCACAATAAACAAAACCGCTTTTCGTAATGATGTGTCGCATCATATGGTTATCGTTATGTGTATCAATTCGAACATTGCCCACCTGGTCAACGCACCAATTTAAAACTTCCTCACCAACACCTCGAGCTTTTCCATTACTAGCTAAGCGATGAACAACCCAATAAGAATCGCTATTTAGCCAATCCCCATTATATATCGTATTGTAGGTTACATCGGGCCCCGGTATAAAACTAAACACCCCAACAATTTCGCTCAATGGCGTTTCGCATACATAAGCATACCCCGAACAAATATCATCTTCAACTTGGTTAACGCTTGGTTTATTATCGCCCCACTGGTTAGGGTTACCCACTTGCTTCATAAACCGGCGTGCATAGGCATATATAGCCAATACCCGGGGTAAATCGGCAAGCGTTGCTTTACGAATATTAAGCATGTAAGTTTAGTCCATTACAAAACCCTGCTAAACAAACGTGTTCCATAATAACCTATGGCAACAAATAACACTGTACACACTAAAGTTAGCCCCATATATATTAAAGCTGCTACTATGCGTTGCGCTTGAAATAAGCGAAGCACCTCCAATGTGAACGTTGATACCGTTGTAAAACCTCCGCAAAACCCCGTGGCCAAGGTGAGATAAAGTAACGAAGGCGACCCTGAAGAAGGCATTATTAAGGCAAATAGCAAACCAATAAGAAAAGCCCCCCCAATGTTTACTAAAAAAGTAGGAACTAACGAGGGGTACTTACCCAAACTTTCAAAAAGGTAGGTAATAAAATAACGCATAGCAGCCCCTAATGCGCCACCAAAAGCTACCATCATTACCTTACTGATTAAACTCATAAGCTGTAATTAAGCTAGTTTTTTTCCGAAACAAAGGTACACCTTCTTCAGCTGGAATGCACCATTCAATAGATTCTAAAAAAAAGAAACCTCGTAGGCTATAGCGACAAACGATGTAGTAGAAAGCCTACGCATATTGCACTCGAGGCGAGGTGATAAACAACGAGGGTGTGTCAAAACAAGATTCTTGGCTC
>JASBZJ010000201.1 GCA_029983495.1 Porphyromonas sp. | reverse complement strand
ATGAAAAGATCAAAACTTCGGAGCGTTTGTTTGCGTTTACCTGATGATTTCCCATTTTGTTGTTGATGAAAATGGGAAATCATCAGGTAAACGCAATTACAAGTTCTGTTAGCTTAGGGATTTACTCATGCGTAAAAAATCCCTTTGCACGGGGCAAGAGTTGCTATTTTATTATTATCTATTTGGTAATGAATGTTTTTATTCGTATATTTGAATTGGTAAAGTAGGGTAAATATGGCAACACAGTCCAAATCAACGAATGAAGATGGATTTCCTCGCCACACCAACTAATAATATCATACCTTTACAAAAAGAATTGGAGAACCATGAATACAAAAACACAAAAGCTAGAAGCATTTTCACGCATATTAGATGTGTTAGATATGTTGCGGACATTTTGTCCTTGGGATAAAGAACAAACCAACGAATCGTTGAGAGATAATACAATAGAGGAAGTATTCGAGCTTTCGCAAGCAATTTTAGACCAATCGGATAACGAAATTGCTAAGGAGCTAGGCGATGTGCTTTTACATGTACTTTTCTACGCAAAAATTGGAGAAGAAAAAGAGGTTTTCGACATTGCCGACGTATGTAATAAACTCGCAACGAAACTTATATATCGTCATCCTCATATTTATGGCAATTCGCATGTAACTAGTGCTGATGAGGTAACTGTGCAATGGGAAAAAGTGAAGCAAAAGGAAAAAGATGGGAATAAAACACTTCTATCGGGGGTACCCTATACACTCCCCTCGTTAATTAAAGCCTACAGAGTAAGCGAAAAGGCAGCCGCTGTTGGCTTCGATTGGAAAACTAAACAAGATGTTTGGGATAAGGTAACCGAGGAGCAGAAAGAATTAGAAAAAGCGATTGTAAATAACGACCGTAATAACCTTGAAGAGGAGTTTGGTGACCTATTTTTTGCTCTAGTAAATGCAGCAAGGCTATACGGTATAAACCCCGATAATGCCCTTGAACGTACAAATCGAAAATTTATTTCGCGCATCGGTTACATCGAATCAAAAGCCCGCACTGAAAATAAAAACTTTAGCGACTTAACATTCGAAGAAATGAACATACTTTGGAATGAAGCAAAAAGTAAGCTCAAACAGTAATCGTTGTGGAATAACCATGCAAACATTAATTGTAAACGACCGCCCCTGCCCTATTAGTAAAACTACCGAATATAAGTTGCTTTTTAATACACACGATTACTTGCTAAGCAAACAAATATTCCCCATTTTACAAAATACTTATTCGGGGCTTGTTATAACAGGGAATGCCCCAACCGATGAACAGCTTGGAGCTTATTATAAAAGTGATAAATACATAAGCCACACGAATTCGCATAAGGGTATTATAAATAGAATGTACCAATTTGCGAGACGTTTTACAATACCCCAAAAATATAATTGGGTTAAGGCTTATTTATTCAATAAGCGCGAAACTCCTACACTGCTTGATGTTGGAGCAGGTACGGGGCACTTTGCTGCATATGTTCGTAATAAACATATTAAAGTGGTGTGTATTGAACAGGATGCTGACGCTCGTAATTACATGGAACAGCATTTTATGTTACACTGCTACCCGAGGATTGAAGAAATACAGTTAAACGACAATTCGGTTGATGTAGTTACACTGTGGCATGTGCTTGAACATATAAACAACCCCATTGATACTCTAAACAAGATAGGAAAACTACTTAAACCAACAGGTAAGTTAGTTGTAGCTGTTCCCAATTGTTGCAGTTACGATGCTACATATTACAAGACCTACTGGGCCGCACTTGATGTACCACGCCACTTATGGCACTTTAACACACAAACAATTACCCAATTAGCTCATAAATCAGGGTTCAAACTCGTAAGGAAACATCGTCAATTACTTGATGTGTTTTACATTAGTCTTTTAAGCGAGCAAAACAAGGGTAATAATGGCGTATCTGCATTTATTAAGGCTATGCTTGTTGGCGTTAAAGGGGTCTTTAAATCGCTTGTTAACATCGAAAAAACGAGTTCGTTGGTTTATATTTTCGAGAAGAAGCAGAGGTAACGTCTAAAAAAATACGAGGTGATTGCCTATACTTGAATAACTCAGATGAAGCAATCTCCTCGTTGTATTGAGAAGAAGTTGTAAAAAAACAGAGGAATAGAAGCTAACAACTAGCATTCATTCTTTCGTAAACCGAACAGAGTAATTCAACTGAAAATTCGCGCGAAAGCTTACCTGTATCTATACAGAGGTGATAATTATCTAATTGCCCCCATGAGCGATCAGTATAAAAGTGATAGTGTTTTTTTCGCAACTTGTCGCGTTGTTTCATTATTTTGGTAGCCTCTTCGTATGAAACGTGTTCGTATTTATCGGCAATACATTTAATTCTAGTTTGTTCGTCGGAATAAATAAAGACATTTAGCACGTCGTTCCTATTCCTCAATATAAAGTCCGCAGCTCTACCAACAATAACACAAGGCTTACTTTCGGCAATTCGAGTAATTAAATCGTTTTGTATATTAACTACGTTGTTTGCGGGTTCAGTTACTACATCGTAACATAAGGTACTATCCCCACAAATAGGGGTGTAATCAATACCCGAATATGTTTTATACTCGCCCTGCTTTTCAATATAATCAAGCGTATAGCCCGATTCCTTTGCTACTTCCTTAAGCAGTTCTCTATCATAGTAGTTTATTCCTAATCGTTCGGCTACTTCCTTTCCAATTAAACGACCTCCACTACCATACTGTCGGCTTATTGTTATTATACGTAATGCCATAAAATATGTTCTTCAATAATTCGAACCTTCTTTCAGGGCAAAGTTACAACATTATTGCAGGAGACCTTTGAAAAATAATTACGCCCAACACTATGTTTGGTTGGTTTAACAGTACTGAAGCACCGTACATACATATGTTTGAGACTGTTGCATAAAGGCGAATCGCTGTGTTACTTTCGGGATTCGGCTTCG
>JASBZJ010000200.1 GCA_029983495.1 Porphyromonas sp. | reverse complement strand
ATACCATTAGGGTCGTAGAAAAGCGATCCACCAGGTTTAACACGAGGGGCGAACTTATCAATCGAGGGTTGGTTAAGAGCGATAACAATGTCGTATTTATTTAACACCGGGCTATTTACCTTTTCATCGCTAACAATAACCGTAACGTTCGATGTACCGCCACGTTGTTCGGGGCCATAACTAGGCATCCAGCTTACTTCCTTGTTTTCCATCAAACCCGAGTAAGCCATAATCTTACCCATCGAAAGCACGCCTTGCCCACCGAAGCCAGCAATAACAATTTCGTATGTCATGATGTTTATCTTATCTTCTCTCTAGGTTTGGTCAATTAAATATCCTTTAGGTCGCCGAGCTGGTATTTCGCTGTCATGTGTTCAGCCATCCAATCGTTCGCCTTTTCGGGGCTCATTTTCCAACCAGTATTGCAGGTTGCAACAAATTCTACTACGCTAGTGCCTTTACCAGCGAGCGAGTTTTCGAATGCCTTGCGAAGGGCTTTTTTTGCTTTGCGACATGCACCTACTGTATGTACTGCTTGGCGAGTTACGTAGCATGTACCATCGAGTTCTTTCAGTACATTGCTAATAACAAACGGATAACCGAAGTTTTCGGGTGTACGACCGTAGGGCGAAGTTGCGGTTTTCATGCCAAGTAGTGTACAAGGCGACATTTGGCCTCCTGTCATCCCATAAATGGCGTTGTTAACAAAAATGATAACAATGTTTTCGCCACGATTGCAAGCATGAATCGATTCTGCTGTACCAATTGCGGCAAAGTCACCATCGCCTTGATATGTAAATACAAGCATATCGGGGTTAAGGCGTTTTGCTGCAGTAGCCAAAGCGGGTGCACGGCCGTGTGCTGCTTCTTGCCAATCGATATCGATGTAGTTGTATGCAAATACCGAACAACCTACGGGTGCAACACCTATACTTTGGTCGGCCATGCCCATTTCGTCGATAACTTCAGCAACCAGTTTGTGTATTACACCGTGGCTACAGCCCGGGCAATAGTGCATAGTGTTATCGTTTAGCAGGCGAGGCTTTTCGTAAACAAGGTTTTCGGGCCTTATTATATCGTTTATTTCTACCGTTGTATTAATCATATTATTATCCTTTCTTCTGCTTAATTATGTACGAGGCAATGCGAGCAATAACTGCAAGGACTACTGGAATTAAAAAAGCCCATTTAAGTTGGTAATTATTCTTAGTGAGGAAAAAAACTACCACCGAACCCAATATTAGTATGTAGTATATCCAATCGAGTATTTCAGCCCACTTAGCTTTTTGCTTATTGCCTTGTTCCACAATGTACGCAGGTTAGTTATTAATGGTTACTTCCTTTCGATGATTTGCTTTTTTAAGGCTTCATAAACTTCATCGGGAGAGAAGAGCATACCCCCCATACGACCATAGTGTTCAACGGGTGCACGACCTTCAACAGCAAGGCGTACGTCTTCGATCATTTGCCCAGCGTTGAGTTCTACAACAAGGAAACCCTTTGCGCCACGTTCGGCAAGGTCGGTTAATACTTTGTATGGGAACGGCCATAGGGTAATGGGGCGAATAAGACCAACGTTAATGCCGTCTTCCTTAGCTAATTGGATAACTTTTTGGCAAATGCGTGCTGAAGAACCAAATGCTACCAAGATGTAGTCGGCATTTTCGGTGTTTACTTCCTCAAAGCGAACTTCGTTTTTCTCAATTTCGGCGTACTTGGCTTGGAACCGTTCGTTGTTACGCTCCATAACGGCCGAGTCGAGTTCGAGCGATGTGATAATATGGCGGTTACCATCCTTAGCTCCTTGGCATGCCCATGGGCATTCTCGGCGAATTTCCTCGTTTGTGCGACGGGGTTTAAATTCTGGTAACACAACCTTTTCCATCATCTGCCCAATAATCCCATCCGAAAGAATTACAGCGGGGTTACGGTATTTGAATGCGAGGTCGATTCCGAGGCTTACAAAGTCAACAGTTTCTTGAACTGAGTTTGGTGCCAAGGTAATAAGCCTAAAGTCGCCATGACCTCCCCCTTTAGTCATTTGGAAGTAGTCGGCTTGGCTAGGTTGAATAGTTCCTAACCCTGGGCCACCACGGCTAACGTTTACGATTAGGCAGGGGAGCTCGGCTCCAGCAAGGTAACTAAGCCCTTCTGACATAAGGCTAATACCAGGGCTTGACGATGACGTCATTACCTTTTTGCCAGTAGCGGCACCGCCATATACCATATTAATAGAAGCAACTTCGCTTTCAGCCTGAAGAACAACCATCCCTGTTGTTTCCTGAGGGTTTTCAGCAGTGAGTGTTTCGAGTACTTCGGACTGTGGAGTAATAGGGTAGCCGAAGTACCCATCCATACCTGCACGAATAGCAGCATGGGCGAGGGCTTCGTTCCCTTTCATTAGTTTTATCTCAGCCATAGTTTCTGTTTTTTCTCTCTTTCTTCTTAAAGGTTTACTTCTGTTTACAGCTTAGTTTTGTATACCGTTATACAGCCATCAGGGCAAACTATACCACAACTTGCACACCCAATACAAACTTCGGGGTTACTCATGTGGCAGTAGTGATAACCTTTGTCGTTAACTTCTGTTGGGTGGAGCGAAATAGCGGATGTTGGGCATGAAATAACACAGAGGTTACAACCCTTGCACCGAGCTTGGTTTACCACTATAGCTCCTCGTACTTTTGCCATAACGTTTATTCTCTTCTTAAAGTTTCTGTTCCTTTTATTCTTTGTTTTTCGTATTAAGCCCTTTAACCGTTTCTGTATAGGGCATAAAAATCGTATGCCAAAGTTACTATAATAATACCGAAGAGGGGCGAAATGCTCCTATTAATTTTCTATAAATGCCCTATTTTGAAAGGTTTACAAGGCAACATGAGCTGTGAACAATGTTTTTGCTCTGCTTACCGGTTTGGTTCGCGAAGCGAGACCTTTGAAAAATAAGGAGTATGAGTTTAGCCCCTCTAATTGGGGGCTATA
>JASBZJ010000199.1 GCA_029983495.1 Porphyromonas sp. | reverse complement strand
CGATTGCTTTTTCTTGAATAATTATGGTTCACAAGGGGGGGCGATAAACGCTATTTCGAATGCTAAAGTTGATCGTTGTACCATTTATTTTTCGCGTGGTTTACAAGGGGGTGGAATATTTGTCCAAGGGGGCGAAGTACACCATACCCTTGTTGCTGGTTGTTTTGCCGATATGATTGAAATGGGCGATACCCGCGGAGGCGTTGGTGGTGGTATATACGCCACTGGTAATGCCAAACTCATAGGCAATTTAGTTTATAACTGTACGGCATTTATTGCTGGCGGTGTTTGTGCTGATAACGCAATTCTTTACCATAGTTCAGTAATAAACAATAGTGTGCGCAACCCAAATGCTAATAGCAATGTAAGTTTAGGTGATGGTAAAACCCCGCCCACAGACC
The DNA here is from genome assembly GCA_029983495.1 of Porphyromonas sp. GTDB lineage: Bacteria > Bacteroidota > Bacteroidia > Bacteroidales > Porphyromonadaceae > Porphyromonas. Next base: position 2,649 of record JASBZJ010000199.1, on the reverse strand, counting down.
ATATCAAAAACTGTATTTGGCAAGCCGATGTTGCTACAAATAACTTTATTAATCCAACAACGTTTATAGGGTATGGCAAAACCCCCGATGAACAAAAAGCTATTCAAAATGCAAATTGGGGGTTATGTAATAGTAGTAAATACGTAGCTACAGGTAACGCTATAGAGGGGATAAATGAGGAAACTGATCTTGCGGGGAACCGTAGGAATCGTAATGGAAAGTGGGATGTTGGTGCTTTAGCTTTTATGGGTGGAGGAGCAGATACGCCAAAAGAAAAGGCGGTTATTACCATTGAAAATGGTAAGGGCGCAGCAACCCATGCTATATTAACTATAGTGGCGCAAGGCGATGTGAGCATTGAAGGCGCGACGGGAACTTTTGTTAATGGGCAACCCGTTGAGTATACATATGCCCCAAGCAGTAAAACAATTGTAGTTAAGGGTAATATAAAACGTTTCGAGTGTTCGAACAATTCCATAACAGCAATTTCGTTTGCTAAGTGCTCGCAATTAAGCTATGTAAATGTAAACGATAACTTGTTCCTTGAAAAATTGGATCTCAGCGAATGCCCTAATTTGGATTCGCTTTATTGCATGAACAATCAGCTTTCACAACTAACGATAGGCACAGCACCAAAGTTAAAAGTACTGCAGTGTGCAGGGAATAAACTTACCGAGCTAGAGCTAAGTAGTTATACCCAGTTACAGAGTATTTTCTGTTTTAAGAATAAACTTTCGAAACTAAACTTCTATAGTGGCGATGTTTTACAGGTGCTTTCGTGTTTTTCGAATCAGCTTACCGAACTTCCACTTCTTAAAGGGCGTAAAGCTTTACGAAGCATTGCTATCAATAACAATAAACTTACAAGTTTAGATGTTTCTGGGTGTACAGCATTGTACCAACTTATGGCTAATAATAATAAACTAGTTGCCGTTAAGTTTAATGATAATAGGCAGTTAAGTAAATTACAACTGCATTTTAATCAGATTTCGCAACTTGATTTTACCCAAGTGCCTAACCTTACCGAGTTGTATGCTTATAACAATAAGCTTGCTACAATTGATCTTACTCCTTTAACAAAGCTGGTTAAGCTTTCATTATTCTCCAATAAAATTTCGATGATCGATCTTAAGCCTGTAACAAACTTGCAGGAACTATTTCTTCAGGATAATCAACTCTCGAAGCTCGACGTTTCGATGCTTCCTAAGCTAACTACTCTGAATGTTGGCGGTAATAAGCTTGATGTAATAAACCTTGAGCAACTCCCCCTTTTAGAGTACCTTTTTGTTAATGGGAATGCATTAACTGAGTTAGATCTTAGTTATAATCCGCAGTTAAAGGGGCTCGAAGTATACGAAAATAATCTTTCATCGGCTGCTATGAGTCGAATGATACAATCGCTACCGAAGCTTGAAAAAATGGCATTACTTGTTATTTGTAGCGAAAGCAACGAAAGGAATGTTTGTAACAAGCGACATGTTGTATGGTTAAATGCGAAAAACTGGAGCGCTCGACAGCTTAAAATGGGGTTACCTAAACCATACGAGGGTAGTGATGTTGATGAAAATACCGTTATGGTACAATTGATTTGGGACGAGGATGGACGAATTTCGGTAAACGACCCATTAATTGACCTTTCACAAGTAGCCCCAAATACTACGCTAACATTTACAGCTATACCGTTAAAAGGGTTCGAGCTTGGGAGTGTATTTGCTAATGACGAAGATATTACAGCAAGCTTAAGCTATGTAGTAACTGATAACACTATTGTAAAGGCACAATTCAAAAAAGCAGAAGTTGCCCAATCAATAAGTACTAAAAGTTGTGTTACAACCTTCCCTAACCCCGTGTTAGATGTACTGCATGTTGAGGGGGAACCCAACCTTGCCGTAATGCTATATACTATGCGGGGCGAACTCCTTGTTCGTACAGTAACTGACTTGCAAGGTAATGTTTCAATACCTTTTGGCTCGTATCCCCAAGGCAACTATGTAATTGTTGTTGGAACGGAAAAGCATATGGTAAGCAAAGTTTTGTAATTGCATGTATAACCTCCTTATTCTCTTATTCCTGTTTTTTTGCTTGTAATAGTCGCATTTAACTATGCTACATAGCAAGTAAAGCATATTGTATACAATAAAATCATTTCTTTCTAAGAGGCAATCCATTGCGTTGTTAACGCAGGTTTGCCTCTTTTTTGTTTAACAAGCTATTGTTTTGTATTTAAGTTAGTTATAAAGAAGTCTTTGCGAGCTAACAAGCCCCATTTTAATCAACAACAAAATGGAAAATCATCAAGTAAACTCAAACAAAAGTTCCGATGTTTTGATCTTTTCTTCAGGAGAAAAACAAAAAAGAACCTGAACAAATTAACCTCGAGTTCTCACCCCTCACAATGGGGGGGACAAAAAAACGGCAAACATGCATCATGTGCGGGCGGATACGCAGGTTCCGCCCCTACAATTTCCCATAATAAGCGTTCAAATGAATGTGCTTATTCCCCAAATAGATAATAATAAAAATAGCGACTCTTACCGTGCAAAGGTCTCATAAACTATCTGTACGATTTATTTTTGTGCCTCTTTTGTAGTGTCAAATTGAGACCTTTGAAAAATAAGGAGTATGAGTTTAGCCCCTCTAATTGGGGGC
>JASBZJ010000198.1 GCA_029983495.1 Porphyromonas sp. | reverse complement strand
AGCTTATCGGTTTTACTTTTTGCCGAAAGGTTGGCTGTAATATACCCTGTAAGAGGGAACTCGTTATAACCGTAAATCCTAAGCACTTCTTCATAAACGTCAGCTTCGCGACGCACATCGGTACGGTATCGGGGTAATAGTAACGATAGGGTTTCGCCCTCGTCCTTTTCAACAACGATATCAAGTGCCATCAAAATACGCTTAACCGTTTCGGCAGGTATAATGCCTCCTAGCACATTGTTCATACGTGTTAGAGACAATGTGCAACGAGGTTCATCGAATGGTTTAGCTATAATATCAACTTTGTCGCCTACAAGTTTTGCACTTGGGCAGTATTCCATAGTAAGCTGAACCATACGAGCCAAAGCATATTCGGTAGCCTGAGGATCCAAACCACGTTCGAAGCGAAACGATGAATCGGTACTTAAACCATGGTAACGAGCTGCCTTACGTATTATCGAGCTATTAAAGTTTGCACTTTCTATAAAAACTCGTGTTGTGGCCAAAGTTACTTCAGCGGTTTTGCCCCCAAAAATCCCCGCCATACATAGCGGTTTATCGCTTTGGGTTGTTACCATTATTTCGCGACCATTAAGTTTATGCTCTACCCCATCAAGTGTAGTAAATAAAGTACCCTCTGGTAGTTTTTGAACCTTTAGCAAATCTCCTTCGAGCTTGTCGGCATCAAAAACATGAATGGGCTGCCCAGTTTCGTGCAAAACAAAGTTCGATAGATCCACAATAAGATTTATCGATTTTAATCCGATAGTTGCAAACAACTCCTTTAACCACTTGGGGCTTTCGGTATTGTGTATTCCTTCGAGGGTTATGCCACTGTACCGAGGGCAATCGTTAGCATCAACGTTAAGTATTACACCTATTCCATTGTCGGGGTACCGGTTTGCTAAATTATCAACCCGAGGCAAAACAGCACGCATTTCGTTTCCACGAGCCGAAAAATAAGCTGCTAAATCCCTAGCTACCCCATAATGCGATGTAGCGTCCACCCTATTGGGGGTTATATCCACTTCAATACAATAATCACTCGCTAAGTTAAAGTAGTCTGCGGCTGGGGTACCTATTGAAGCATCGCTAGGCAGAACCATAATCCCCGAGGCATCGGTGCCAATGCCTACTTCCTTTTCCGAACAAATCATTCCGTAGCTATCCGTGCCACGCAACTTACTCTTTTTAATTGTAAAGCTTTGCTCGCCATCGTAAAGCGTTGTTCCTATAGTAGCTACAATAACTTTTTGCCCCATGGCAACATTAGGGGCACCACACACTATTTGCAATGGGGCAGTTTGACCAACTTCAACCGTAGTTATGTGTAGATGGTCGCTATTGGGGTGGGCTTCGCAGGTTAATACTTTACCTACTACAAGGCCTTTTAGCCCCCCAGGTATAGGTTCTACTTTAGTAACACTGGCAACTTCTAAACCTGTAGAAGTTAGCATTTCGGCAATTTCTTCGGCTTTATGTTTTTTTACTTCAGGAAGATAATTACCTAAGGTATTGTATGAAATATTCATCGCACAACGAACTTTATTATTACTGTTGAGTAGTTTTTTCTGCTTCGGGGGCACCATTTTGGTCGCCCTCAAAGTTGTTATTCACATCTATATACATGGGTCTATCGCCACCTTGGTATATCGTCATCGATGGGAAGGCAAACGAAATTTTCTTATCGTTGAATACTTTATATAGTTTTTCGTTTACCTCCCACATGAGGGGCCAATAGTCCTCGCTATTACACCACGCTCGCATCATAACATTTACACTGCTATCGGCAAGTTCGCGAACAACTACTAATACAGGCGGATTGCTAAGGATGCGTTTATCACCATCGATAACACTAAGCATAGTTTGTTTTACCATATCCACATCTGTATTATACTCAACCCCCATAATCCATTGGCAACGGCGCGTGGTTTGGCTGGATGTGTTTATTATTTTGTCGCTGGTAACAACAGCATTTGGGATATGTATCGAGCTATTATCAATTGAGTGAAGTGTAGTATAGAATATCGAGATATCGGTAACGGTACCTTCTGCTCCTTTCGATTCAATCCAATCGCCTACTCTAAAGGGGCGAGTAGTTAGTATTACCACTCCAGCTGCAAGGTTTTGTAATTGCCCACTTAATGCGGCACCTATGGCCACACCCAGAGCAGCCATTAAGGCGGCAAACGATACCGATTTTATACCCAGTATTTCAACAAGTACTATAATAAGGAGTACAAAAGCAAGCCCATGGAATAGCGAACTTAAAAAACTGGTCAACCCGGGGCTTACATGCCTATAGTTCATCCACTTTCGGAACCATTTTACGAGGGCTTTTATTACCCACCTAAAAATATAGAACACGATAAAGGCTATAACAACACGAATACCAAAACCTATAGCCTGTTCGAGCCAATGGTCAAGCATCGCCTTAAAATCGAGGCCCTTAGTATCTCCCGTAATAATTTTTTCGCCTAAGGCAACAATATTTTTCGTAGAATCGGCCTCAGCGGCCATTTGTTGAGCCGTATGCTGAGCGGCTGCATTGGTTAGGATGGTAGTCGTATTAGGCATAGTTACTTATAATGGTTTGTAAACCGTAATGGCTATTACTATGAATTGCGTTACCCGAGTAAGGAACTCTGACGAAGAATTACCTTCGGCTTTCGCCTAAATAGTCGTTTCTTCAAAAGCACACAAGCCACCTAAATAATACACTGCTATTGCAACATGTGCAGTTATATAGGTGTTACAAAGTTACGAATTTAGTACGGAGCATACGAATCTCCATAAAAGAGACGGTTGTTAAAGCAACAGTCTCGCACGGTTGTAACCCACCCTGCGAGACTAAGCATAATGGATGAAATGCAATGTACCGGGAGTGAAAACTACGGGAGCAAACCTAAGTACGAGACCGAATACTGAAAGCAACACAGCAACTCGCCATCGTGCAATAGTCGCTGAAAAGCTCCTTTAGGGATGCTGAAAAGGACCTTTGATAAAAAAGGTTCCACTATGAGACCTTTGAAAAATAAGGAGTATGAGTTTAGCCCCTCTAATTGGGGGCTA
>JASBZJ010000197.1 GCA_029983495.1 Porphyromonas sp. | reverse complement strand
GCTCGATGGCAACGTTAGTTCTTTCGCTATAACCCACACGGTTGGTATATTCTTCCGTTTTAAGTACTAGCCCTAACCCTTCGAGTTCCGCAATAATTTCCTTACGTACAACAAAGCGATCTTTACCTGCATATTTTCCCCCATTTTCGTTTAAGGTTCCATTGTCGTTGAAAATATCGATGCTTGGCAAATTGTGTTTTTCACCAATTTGGTAGTCGTTTACGTCGTGTGCAGGGGTTATTTTAAGGCAACCGGTTCCAAACTCGCGGTCAACGTAGCTATCGGCTATAACGGGTATTGCTCTACCAACACCCGGAACAATTACCTCGCTTCCAACAAAGCTTTTGTAACGTTCGTCATCGGGGTGTACACACACCGCTGTATCGCCCATGATTGTTTCAGGCCTTGTAGTAGCAACAATTAATTCGCCATTTCCTCCTTTTTGTTTGTACCGCAGGTAGTAAAGTTTGCTTTGTTCATCGCGATAAATAACTTCTTCATCGCTTAAGGCAGTTAGTGCTTGGGGATCCCAGTGTACAATGCGAACCCCTCGGTATATGTATCCATTATCGTATAGGTCGCAAAAAACTTTAGTTACTAGTTTGCTTCGTTCTTCATCAAGTGTAAAGGCTGTTCTATCCCAATCGCACGATGCTCCCAGCCTTTTTAGTTGTTCCAAAATAGTTCCACCATGTTCGCGAGTCCATGCCCATGCATGTTCTAAAAATTCTTCACGGCTAAGGTCGTTCTTGTTAATACCTTGTTCGGCAAGGCGGGCTACAACTTTTGCTTCTGTTGCTATTGATGCATGGTCAGTACCAGGAACCCAGCAGGCATTAAACCCTTTTAGTCTGGCACGACGCACTAATATATCCTGAATTGTATTATTGAGCATATGCCCCATGTGCAGTACCCCTGTTACGTTGGGGGGAGGAATTACTATAGTATAAGGGGGCTTGTTACTATTGGGTTGTGAGGCAAATAGTTTGTTTTCGAGCCAGTAGCTGTACCACTTTTGTTCTACCTCGTTAGGTTTGTATACTGTGTTGTTATCCATGTTACACTATATTTTTAAGCGTAAGTAATAATATGATGTACTATTAGCGTAGCAACTAAACGCCATACAAAGTTAGATGTTATCGATAAATTGGGGAATAGCCTTTTTGAGTAAGTGAAATGTTAGGTTTTTCGATGGTTATACCTATATTTTCAACCCCGCGAACGGAGGGGCGATTTATTTGATGAAAAACCGAAAAGGTGTAAATACCAGCAATAGGAGGAACAAATTGGTGGGGTAGGGGAAGTAGAAACTGCCGGTAACTACCCGAAAAGTTCGAAAAGTCGCCAGGAGCTTTTGCTACAACTAATATAGTACTATCGCAAAAGTTGTAACCCATATTGTTGTTGATAGTGTAACCTATAGGTAAGTGCAATTGCTCGAATGTGGTATTTAGCCTGAATTGCAACGCAATATTGTAGTTTTGCTGTCCCTCAGGAACAAAGAAAACATAGCGCAACGTGTCGCCCTTGCTCCATGTTGCTTCGGCGAGTTGCTTAAATTCGTAACGCTTATTGGGGTTAACTTGGCACGCCGAAAAAACAATGAAAAGCGACGCTAAAACAGTTGCAACCTTAGCGAATAATTGTTTACCCATAGGGGGGTATTATACCCAAATGTGCAATTTATTCTTTTTTCCCTTCTATTCCCTTTTTGCGTTTCCCTTTTTTTCGTGGCTCTTTCCCTTCGGTTTTAGTTACCGAAGAGGTCTTCTGCATACTTGCATTACGGAGCTTTGTTTTATTTCGGTTATCCCTACGTTTTTCGTTATCGAAACGTGTAAGCGAGTTCGTATCGAGTATGTCTTTGCTTTCCTTCGTAGGTCTTTTTATTTTATCGCCTATAAGGGTCGAAGGGGTTATATTTTCGTTGTTTTCCTTTATGATCTGTTTGGCTCGCCAAGTTGGTATGGTTACGAGTGGAGTAGGGAGTTCCTCGCTATCCTTTCGGTAAGTTAGTTCGTTTTTAAGCACATCGGCTTTTACAAACGTGTAATTACCTTCTTGCGTTAGTAGTTTTGTACCCCTATCGGGTATTCGCTTTTGAGCTTCAACGTAGGTATCCACCTCAAAGTTTGTACAACATTTTAGCTTTCCGCATTGCCCTGTTAGTTTATCGGGGTTTAACGGAAGCTCTTGGAACCTGGCTGCCTGAGTGTTTACCGAATGAAACCGCTTCATCCAACTCGAGCAACAAAGTTGCCTTCCACAGGGGCCGATGCCTCCAATTCGACCCGTTTCCTGCCTGGCACCAATTTGTTTCATTTCAACGCGTATGCGAAAAGTCGAGGCTAAAACCCGAATTAGCTGTCGGAAATCTACACGGCCTTCAGCAATATAATAGAATATAGCTTTGGTTCCATCGCCTTGGTACTCAACATCGCCAATTTTCATTTCAAGCCCTAAGTCGGCTGCAATTTGTCGCGATTCAATCATTGTACGGTGCTCCAATGCTTTTGCTTCTCGGTAGCGAGCTAAATCGTGTTCAGTAGCAAGCCTATAAATTTGTTTGGGTTCTCCTTTTGTACCCACAAAACCACATCGTTGTTGTACTTCAACAGCTACACCCACAAGCGAAACCCTGCCGATATCTAATCCTGGTGACCCTTCAACAGCAACCATATCCTCCTTTTCGAGGGCTAAATCCAATGGATTATAAAAAAGTTCCTTTCGGGTGTTTTTAAACTGAACTTCAACAAATCGATGAGGTTCAATAGTAGGGATATCGCTAAAAGCATCGAAGCTATAAAGCTGATGTTTACCAGCCCCTTTACAGCCACATGGTTTAATATATTGTGTTTGTAGGTTAAAATCCTTCATCATTAAGCAAATGCATTAAAGCCCTTAGGTTACAAAGTTACGAATTTAAGCGTTAGCTAGTAGTATAGCAATAATTATAATCGTTGATTAAGGATATTGTAGGGGCGGACCTGTGTGTCCGCCCGCCATTGTATCGTAATTTATTAAAGATGGGAACGGTTCGATGGGTTACAACCGTAATTTCATTATTCCGTT
>JASBZJ010000196.1 GCA_029983495.1 Porphyromonas sp. | reverse complement strand
AATGCTACAATATGTATTTGAGCTTCATCCCAATCGTCAGGAATAATATAGCTATACTCTTTCGTAGGTAATGGATTCGACAATTTGTATGAATCTCCCCACAGAGGTGTTATAGCTTTTCTAAAAACATTATTATGAATGTAATTGTCTGGGTCTGGTGCATAGAGTTGTGTTCCTGCAATACTATCTTCAACGATAAAGACATTTATTCGTAAGTCTTTATTCTCTAGGGTCTTTAAATTTTCCTCTTCGACAGTAGGCGCAACGGAGACTATTAATTCCCTAGTATTACTATTGAACTTAGAAGATAGTGACAAATCAATCTGTGCTGGGCGATTTATTCTTTCATCAATTAGTTTACCTAAGGTATTCCTTTGTGGAAAGAAAACAGGACCTAACGTGCTTGTTTTTCCATCGGTTGCACCATATTGAGAAAGATTTATGCGGTCAAGCATTACCCCTGGTGCATATACCTTTTTTGTTTCTCCGTTAGAATAAAAGAAGGTAAGCTCCTCTGCTTCATTTGTCGTTAGAGGATCTGGTGTAAACCCAGCATGGTGAATAACATGAATAATAGGCTGTCGGTAGCGAAGAGCATCATCTATACTAACATGAGCTGAATAACAATTAGCACATGTCATAGTGGAAAAATGTTCCATTAAAACTCTTCTATATATATACTCTGATCGAGTTAGGATGTTATCTATTTCTTTTGAATTTTTAGTTGCTAAATTATTTGTTTGATCATTTAGCTTTGTAAGCACAATTTTTAAGTCATGTATTCCTCTTTCTTGGATCTTTAAGTCACCTAGCTCTACATGTTCTAGTTTATTTGTTGGTATATTTAAGTTGTTTAGTTCAAATGTTTTAACTAGCTTCCCATCAAGGAGTGCATCTGCTTGTATTTTTTTTATGTCATTACTTGCCCAATTCCTCAACCATATGCTGATTGGGTAACTTTTCTTTTCTGTAGCGTACTTTGTTGCTACTATCTTTTCTAGTGATGCGTAGTTAATGGGTAAATTCTTACCGACAACTTTAAATTTAATATTTAATCTACCGCCATCTTGATGATTCCATGAGCTACTATTATCCTCTTCATTTTGAGTGATTCTAACCCAGTTCGCATAGTTATCGTTTTCTTGTCCATCTAATGAAAGGATATCCCCTTTTGAGCAAAACTTGTAACCTACAAAAAATGGTGTACCATCTAATTTGTATGGTTTAGGTAGGATAATAGTATTCCATCCTTTTTGTAATTTTTTTACTGGTAGTTGAAATCCTTCTTTTAAGTTTTCAAGCGATGTGCATACAAAAACATAATTGTTTTGTTTCGAAGGTGTATTACCAATGCCTATTTCTATTTCAGTAATTTCTGCGCCATTAAACAAGGTCGCAACTTCACGTGGTACTTCTATTGCTGCTTGTATGTTTACCTCAAGTTCAAGCCCAAGGTTTAAAGATAGGTGGCTATCCGTATAGCCAAAAATCATATTCTTTTCCTGCGCTGTTAGTAATAGTGGGGTACAAATATAAAACAGAATGTGTAGTAACATTCTTTTCATACCGATTTAAACATAACTATAATGTTTTTTTATTTTGTTAGGGGGTAGTTGTTTTTCGCGCAAGTTAGTAGGTAGTAGCCATGGGGTAGAGTTTCAATGTTCAGAGTTGCATTTCCTTGGTTGTTGGTAAAGCCTCTGTATACGGCAATCCCCGAGGCGTTATATAGGGTAAAAGGTTCGTTGGGTTGCTCGTTAGCCAGGTAAACAACCGTGCATGCTGGTACGGGGTATAGTAGCCCTTTGGAGTTATTTGTAGCAATGCATTTAGCATTTGTAGTTGTTCCATCGAACTCTTTCATGGTATCGCCATTGCCATTATAATCGAACACGTGCCAGTTTTTCTTTCGGAGCAAGCTAACTTGTTCCTTTGTACAAATATTGGTTTCTTGTTTGTTTTGTGTATCAACTACAACTATATCCCCCATGCTATTGCTATTCCTATCAACAATATCTGTAACCACATTACTCATGGGCACTTCGCTGAGCTTATTTGAAAAAAGGTATACCGCCACAAGGTTCGTGTAGGGTTTAAGGTTGAGTTGCTTAAGCCGGTTATTGTTACAATGCAAGGTAGTTAATGAGGTAGTATTCGGAAGTGTAAGCTCCTCAATGTTGTTCGAACTACAGTCGATTGCTTCGAGTTGTGTGTTTGCTGAGCAATTTAATGCGGTAATCTTGTTGAGGCTTGATAACTTATTGCCATAGCAACTGAGCAATTCTAATAAAGAACAGTTCGTTACTTGTAATTCTTCGAGTTTGTTTTCGTAGCATGTAACTTCGGTAAGCTCATTTAAACCTGCTATTTTAAGCGAAGTAAGTGCATTGTTGTTGCAAATGAGCGTTTTTAGCGACTTTGCATTCGATACGTTTAGTTGGGTAATATTATTTTCGGCGCAATCCAAGCTGGTAATTTGGCCTTTTAGTTTCACTGTATTTGCAATAAGGGTATAGGTTCCATATCCATCCTCGAGTTTTTCTTTAATTCCCTCGGCTGTTGCTTGTCCTTCAACAGAAATTTCTAATGTAATGGTTTCCCCGATGGCTTTACTTGTGGTAATTGATATTTCATCATTTACTTGTTGTTGGGCATTGGCAACTTGAGGCTTACCCCACATGCCTACCAATGCCAAGCTGGTTGCTATTGCAAACAACTTTAAGCGTTTTGTTCCATATTGCAAGTCCCTCATCATAGTACAGCATTCCATTGGTTTTTGTAGCAAATTGGGCTATAATTTTCAGGATAGCGTAAGCCCGTTTGCTATAATCACACTGCGAATATATAAATAGTTTTTGAGAAATGGTACTTTGTCGCCTTTTTATGTGCTTGATTAAGCGAACTTATTTGCACAAAATAGCGTTCCATCCTATGGAATAAAGGGCTTCCACGCACGGAAAGAGTACATTCCAAGCGTAGGAACATGTTCTTCATTAGTGTATGACGAGTTCACTTTTTTAAGAGGAACTATTAGGGGAAAGGGCATTAGGGAGAGGATTGCGGGTAAGTAAATGG
>JASBZJ010000195.1 GCA_029983495.1 Porphyromonas sp. | reverse complement strand
GGGAATAAGGAAGAAGCTAAATAACCCCTATATTGCTTTCTTACTACTCCATGGCTATAAAGTTTCAGTACAATAAAACATCGCTTCAACAGCAGGAAAAGCAGTTGAAAATGCGGGAAAGGGCACTCCCTACGATAAAAAGTAAGGAGAGTGCCTTGCGAATGGAGGTAAAAAAGACCAAAAGAGAAGTTGAAAAGTTAGAAGAGAAACTCGAAGAAGGAATACAAAGCTTCCAATATATGGTGGCTTTGTGGAATGAGTTCGATACCAGCCTGATTAGTGTTAAGGATGTACGCCTTTCTACAAAAAAAATTGCGGGTGTTATTGTACCTGTTCTCGATGGTATCGACTTTGAAGTAAAACCTTTTAGCCTATTCAACTCCCCATCGTGGTTCTCAGAAGGGCTTAACCTTCTTAAGGTTCTTGCTACGACAGGTATCGAAGCCGAATTCCTTGGGCTTAAATTGGAATTCCTCGAACATGCTCGCAAGAAAACCACTCAAAAGGTCAACCTCTTTGAAAAGGTTCAAATCCCAGGATATAAAGATGCTATCCGAAAGATTAAACGATACCTTGAAGACGAAGAAAGCCTCTCAAAGGCTGCTCAAAAAATAATGCGAGCCAATATTGAGCTTCGCCATGAAAAACTTAAGGCGATAGACCTCGTATGATAGAGAGAATGAACAAATACCTTTTTGTGATTTACCACAAAGAGTATGCCGACTTTCTGAGAGAGTTGCGCAAACTTGGGGTACTGCACATTAAGGAAACAAAAGATAAAAAGAAAATTGCCTCACTAGAAGCAATGCTTGCCGAACGCAAAGAGGTTAACAACCTTATGCGTAGAGTTAAATCGCGTAGAGGAAAGGACGCCCCCGATGTGAAAGTAGTAATTCCCGAAAGCGAGCAACAAGGCAAAGCTGTTATTGAAGAAATAGAGGGAAAACTTAATGGGGAACAGAATTTACAAAACCAAGTTGCTAGTGCAAAACGCGAACTTGCCTATTGGGAGATCTGGGGCGACATAGACTTAGCAAACCTTGAAAAGTTGCGTAAAAACGGTTTACCTGTAAGGTTCTTTATTTCGCCTACCTCGGCCTATAACGAGGAATGGGAAGAACGCTATGGGGCAGTGCTTATTAACACTTTCCGTGCGCATAACTACTTTGTTACAGTTGGCGACTTTGGCAAAGATAAACCCGATGCCGAGGAAATTAAAGCACCTACTCATACTCTCGATGAACTTCAACTTAGGGTTAACACCTTTGAGGATGAATTGGCTAAAACACAACAGCAAATCGAGGACTTTGCTAATAACCGTATTGGCGAACTCGAAGGGTATATTGCCTACATAGATAAGCAATACGCTTTTTCAAATGCACTGTTACAAGCAACCGACGAGGCTGATAATGCAGTTAAAGTTGTTGAAGGATGGGTGCCTACGGCAAATGCCACGGCTTTTGAAAAGGCCTTAGAAGAGATGCCGATCTATTACGAGCAACTAGCTATTGAAGAAAACGATGACGTACCCGTTAAACTTAAGAATAACTTTTACGCTCGCCTATTCGAACCTATTACTAAGCTATACTCGTTGCCCAATTACCGCGAAATAGATATTACTTCGCTGTTTGCACCATTTTTTATGCTCTTCTTTGCGCTGTGCTTTGGTGATGGAGGATATGGGCTACTTGTACTAGTAATTGCTACAATTATTAAGTTCCGTACCCAAAAGCAACAATCACGTGATATATGTTCGCTTATGCAATGGCTTGGAGGTACAACGGCCGTAGTTGGTAGCCTTATGGGTACAGTATTTGGCATGGTTATGCCTTGGGCTAACGATGGAAGTTTACTAGGTAGTGTTCGTAAAGATTACTTCCTAAATCAGGACAACCTGATGTACCTTTCGATAGCTCTAGGATTTGTACAAATTATTTTTGGCAAGTTTGTAGCTGGTGCTAAAGTAAGCAAACAAAAAGGCTTTAAGTATGGGCTAGTTTCGTTTGCATGGGGGTTTGTAATTTTAGCGGGTGTTTTGGGGTTAATTATTCCTAATCTTTGGGAAGCTGCTTCCCAAACCATAAGCTATATTTTTTACGGAATTGCTGGACTTGCTTTGCTAGTAGCTCTGTTCTATAACTCTCCAGATAAAAACATTATTGCCAACTTTGGTAAAGGGCTTTGGGATACATACGGAACTGCAACTGGTATTTTAGGTGATGTTCTTTCGTATATCCGATTATTTGCCATTGGTCTTACGGGCGGTATTCTTGGTGGTGTGTTCAACTCGCTCGCCGTACAAATGTCGGAAGGGTTACCCATTGGTCTTAACTTCCTTGTAATGGCACTAATTCTTGCTTTTGGCCATAGCTTAAATATTGGCTTATGTATGATTAGTTCATTAGTGCACCCACTCCGTCTTACCTTTGTTGAGTTCTATAAGAATGCCGAATTCGAAGGTGGCGGAAAACCTTACACCCCTCTTGATTAATAACAACAATAACATAACTATCTTAACACAAGAACAAAAAGTATGATGACTTTCCAAATCCTCACCTACGTAGGTATTGCCATTATGGTAGCACTCACCGGTATCGGTTCTTCAATCGGTGTATCGAAGTGTGGTAATGCAACCGTTGGTTCGATGAAGAAGAACCCCGATGCTATGGGTTCGTACATTGCATTATCGGCTCTTCCTAGTTCGCAAGGTCTTTATGGCTTCGTTGGGTTCTTCCTAAGCCTTGGACTTGTACAAAAGCTTCAAGCTGCCGATATGCTTAATGCTGTTTCAGCTTGGGCTATTTTCGCCGCTTGTATTACACTTGGCGTAGTAGGTATGATTTCGGCCATCCGTCAGGCTGAAATTTGTGCTAACGGTATTAAAGCTATTGGTGGTGGCGATAATGTTTTCGGTGCAACCATGGTTATGGCTGTGTTCCCCGAACTTTATGCTATTCTGTCGCTACTTGTTGCCATTCTTATCTTCAACGCCGTTCCAGGTCTTGTAGGTATGGCTTAATTCTGCATTAACAATTTTCTACTAAGAGAAACATATCAATGGGAGGGTGTGTCAAAACAAGATTCTTGGCTCATCCCCCCCCCCTTTATTTCTAGTA
>JASBZJ010000194.1 GCA_029983495.1 Porphyromonas sp. | reverse complement strand
TTATTGGAAATAACCCCCGGTTTAAAGCTATGGGTGTAATTGAATTGGCTAAATTGGGAGATCATTATCATCTATTAAAAAAAATATACGACCGTATTGTTGGTATTGCAGAGGAGTTTCTTCCCGATGAACTAGCTATTGAGGCTCCTTTTATGGGGGTTAACCCTCAAAGTATGCTTAAACTAGGACGAGCTCAGGGGGTAGCAATAGCAGCTGCTTTAAGCCGTAATATCCCTGTAACCGAGTATTCGCCCAGTCGAGTAAAGCAAGCTATTGCAGGCAACGGAAGAGCCTCGAAACAACAAGTGGCTGAAATGTTGCGAAGGATGCTAAAAATACCAGCGGAAATAACTGCACCCAAGGAAGATGCCAGCGATGCTTTGGCTGTTGCCCTATGCCATTACTTACAAAGTAGCAACCCTCTTTCGAAAGGTGATAAAGTAATCCGTAATTGGAGCGATTTTGTAAAGAATAATCCCGATAAAATACACCAATAACGCCCTTTGTAATCGCAATACAATATCATACTAGCATTGCATACTTTTACCAACATGTAGGTTGTGCGGACTGCGTGTCTGTTTGTATGATGCAATGCATAATAGAGCCCCCATGAAAAAAAGGGGGCTTTTCTGTATAGGTTGCTTTATGCCTAATTCTCAGTTTGTATTGCTTACCTTTGCATCACGAATTTAATTTCAAAACTGAAGCTTATGAGAATTACAAAGTTCCTTTACCCTGCATTGGTGGTTATTCTTTCTGTTTTTTTATTACTTGGCCTTTCTCCTTCCTTAAAGAGTCTCTCGGCGTGGCTAACTCCGCCTGTTGCACTTGCCATAGGGCTTGCTTATGCACTTATATTTGGGGCTACACACCCTAAAATGAATCGAGTTGGTTCCAAGTGGCTGTTGCAGTATTCGGTTGTTGGCTTAGGTTTTGGAATGAATATCAACGAAGCATTGAAGAGTGGTGGTGAAGGGATGCTCTTTACAATAGTATCGGTTTTTGGTACTCTTTTCTTTGGTTGGCTTATTGGGCGTAAGCTTTTTCGACTTTCCACAAACACTTCGAGGCTAATAAGTTCAGGTACGGCAATTTGTGGAGGTAGTGCTATTGCTGCAGTTGCGCCAATTATCGGATCAAAAGAGGACGAAACCAGTGTAGCTTTGGGAACGATTTTTTTGCTTAATGCGGTGGCGTTGTTTCTTTTTCCCATTATTGGGCGTATGCTAAACCTTACCCAGGTTCAATTTGGTACTTGGGCTGCTATAGCCATTCATGATACAAGTAGTGTAGTGGGGGCTGGTGCCAGTTATGGCGAGGAAGCCCTAAAAGTAGCAACAACAATAAAACTTACTCGTGCACTTTGGATTGTTCCCCTTACTATATTTTACAGTTTGGTTGTAAGTTGCGAAATACGCAAATGGGAAAAGCAAAACTCCACGGCTCAGCAACAACCCAAGCGTATAAAATTTCCTGTGCCTCTTTTTATCCTCTTTTTTATCGTTGCCATTGTTCTTAATACTTATGCTGTAAGTGTTTACTTGCCTCAGGTAAGCAATTTTATAGCAACATTGGCTAAAATGGGGCTTACTTTATCGCTCTTTTTTATTGGTGCAGGTTTAACACGGAGGGTTATTGTTAGCGTAGGGCCAAAGGCTATGTTAACTGGTATACTTCTTTGGTGTGTTATTAGTATTGGGGCACTTTGTTTTGTTTACTTTTAATATGTTTATAGTGCCATTTAGTGGCACCTTATTCTTTATATATTCTCCTGCAATTAAGCTGTTGTTGTAAGATCTTGTTGAGCTTAAACTAGCTTATCCTCGTAGCGCAAAGACCTACTTTTGCTATAGCACTATTTATAACATTTTGCTTATTATGTAGTACCTTTGCGCTTAGGATAAGAGAATGACCCAATAACAATAACCAAAGCCCGATAAGCGAGTATTTTGTAGTTTTTATCTCTCCAGAAGTTTTATAGGCCTTGTGTTATAATGGTAGGCTACGTTGTTGGGCAAGTAGTTGGCTCGGTTCTACACTTTCGAAGAATACTAATGTATAATATAATCGTAAAGCAATCATGAAAAAAAAGCTTGTATCGTTACTCTTTACGTTGTTGCTCCCATTAAGTATGCTGGGGCAAACCGTAGGGGTTAAAACAAACTTATTACACTGGGCATCGGTTACGCCTAACATGGCGGTTGAAGTTGGTTTGGCCAAACATGTTACAGCCGAACTTTATGGTGCCTATAATTCTTTTAGAATAATAAAGAAGGGGCATACCAAGTGGAAACATTGGTTTGTACAACCCGAAGTTCGTTATTGGACGTGCGAAAAGTTTAATGGCTTTTTTGTGGGTGTTCACGCTATGGGGGGGCAGTTCAATATGGTAGGTTTTAAAGTTCCGCCTATTGCCTATTCGTTTAACGATAGCTACCTCGATAAGCTTCATAACTATCGTTATGAAGGCGATTTTGTTGGTGGTGCTACTTACCGTGAACTACTCGAAACCATTTACCCAGAACTTCGTCGTAATACGCTTCGCGTAAGTTATGTGGTTAAAGGGTTCAACCTCGAAGAAGCTTTGCAAGCTTACCGAACAAATCCTTATCAGCTAAGCCTCGAAGAAATGTTCCGAATTTCGCAAACCTTTACCAAGGGGAGCCAAGATTTTATCGATGTGTTTAAAACGGCAGTTAAGTATTTCCCCGAAAGCGAAATTGCCCGCATAAATGTAGCGGCAGCTTACCTTGAAGCTGGCAAATATTCCGAAGCTAAGGATTTGCTCCTTAAGGCTGGCAATTCGAGCGAAACATTAAATAACTTGGCTATAGTATCGTTCTACGAAGGCAATTACAAGCAGGCACGCAGTTACTTTGAACAAGCTATGGCTAAAGGTTCAAAGGCTGCTCCTCAAAACCTTCAAGAATTAGCTAAGTTCGAAGAGTCGCTTTAAAGTACACATTCCATTGTTCGTTTAAAATAGATTCTTTAAACTAAAAAAGGTTGCCTTAGGTTGGCTATAAGTCACCTTTGGCAACCTTTTTTTAGTTTCCCAGTGGTCGCATGCAAGCAAAGAACCGATTCCATGAGATGGAACGAGTTTTATCTCCCTTTGAGACTGTTGCAAAAGTCAACAGTCTCACAATCTTGCTCGCAAGATTGTCCTGA
>JASBZJ010000193.1 GCA_029983495.1 Porphyromonas sp. | reverse complement strand
CATTTTCCTCAGGAACCCGTTATGCCTGGGGTACTTATTATCGAAGCTATGGCCCAAACTGGTGGGCTACTAGTAATAAACTCGCTTAAGGATCAAGGCAAGTGGTCCACCTACTTACTCAAAATTGATAAGGTAAAATTTCGTCGCAAGGTTGTTCCCGGCGATACGCTTATTCTTAAACTCCGTTTACTTACCGAAATACGCCGAGGGATTGCTGTAATGCGAGGGCTAGCCTACGTAGGTGGGCAACTCGTTTGCGAAGCCGAGTTTACGGCTCAAATAGTAAAAGCTCAGGATGCTTAGCCCCCACACCCACACCGCTATACCATCCTCATAAAATGACACAACACAAATAATGATTACAAAAACTCAAACCCTGCAAACACCTGAAATTAAAAAGAAGGCCATGGCAACAACAACATTTATTCACCCCACAGCTATTGTTAGTAACAAAGCAATTATTGGGGAAGGAGTTCGTGTTGGAGCGTATGCTATTGTTGACGAAAACACTCACATTGGCGATGGAACAGTAATACACGAGCATGCTATAGTTCGTAGCGGTGCCCGAATTGGTAATAACTGTAACATTCACCCATTTGCCGTAATTGCTGGCATACCTCAGGATCTAAAATTCCGTGGGGAGGAAACCTTGGCAATAATTGGCGATGGAACCACTATTCGCGAATATGCTACCATAAACCGAGGAACTGCCTCGAAGCAGAAAACCGTTATTGGTAACGATTGCCTTATTATGACCTACTGCCATATTGCACACGACTGCATCGTTGGCAACCATGTTATTATCGGTAATACCACCCAAGTTGCGGGAGAAGTAGAAATAGACGACTATGCAAACGTTGCCGGGGGAACACTTGTTCACCAATTTGTCCGTATTTCGCAACATGTAATGATACAAGGTGGGAGTCGAGTACTGCAGGATATCCCTCCCTATGTTCTTGTTGGGCGAGATCCTCTTGTTTACTGTGGGCTTAACGTTATTGGCTTACGCCGAAGGAATTTTACAAGTAGCCAAATAAACAATATAAACGAAGCCTACCGAATACTGTATATGCAGGGGCTTAATACGAGCAATGCCCTGCAATGTATTGAAAAAAACTGCTATCCTACCCCCGAAACCAACTTCATTACCAATTTTATTCGGCAATCGCAACGTGGCATAGTAAAAGGGGCAATGCAATAAAGGAAAAACCGACAACCTGCATAATTGGTACGTATTAGCAATACTGTAATGACTTACTACTATACCCACTGCGAAAGTAATAGTATAACCTAGTAATATTATAAGGGAAAACAGAAGAGCCATGCGAAAAATATTTACAGGAGAATACATTAAAGCACTCGATAACTACACCATAGAACACGAAAAAGTGCCAGCAGTAGAACTTGTAGATCGTGCTGCCAATGCCTTTGTACAACGATTTGTTCGTTTATTCGAGGTCAGCTCTTCTCGTATAATTGTATTCGCTGGCTGTGGCAACAACGGAGCCGATGCTCTAGCTATTGCATTAGAACTTTACAAACGCCACTACGATATAGAGGTATTTTTGTTTAATAAGAACAAAACCCTTACCCCTGAATGCGAAGCAAAAAAAGAAGCTATACTACAGGCCTCTGATATTAACTTTACCGAAGTTGGCGATAACTTTGAAGTTCCGCGTATTAACACCCGAACAATAGTTATTGATGGCATTGTTGGATGTGGAATAAATAGAAAACTCGAAGGAGGATATGCCCAGCTAGTGCAATTTATTAATAGCACCGACTGCCAAGTTGTGTCCATTGATATCCCCAGTGGCATGAATCCTTCGAAAAATACTTTCGCCAAAGACGAGCCAATTATTAAAGCTACCTATACGTTTACTTTCGATTACCCTAAAAAGCCATTCTTTTTCGAAGAAAGTGCCACCTACACAGGTAAAGTGGAAGTGCTAAACATAGGCCTCAGCGATAAAGGTAAAGAAAGCTTGCCCACCGATTTTTATGAAACAACCGATATTGACATCGATAAATTATTAAAACCTCGTCCCAAACACTGTCACAAAGGAACGTTTGGTCATGCTCTTATTGTTGCTGGCAGTAGAGGAAAAATGGGAGCAGCCATATTAGCAGCTCGTGGCGCACTACGAAGCGGCGTAGGGAAACTTACCGCACAAGTACCCGAGTTTGGTGAGGCAATAATGGTTTCCTCGTTACCCGAGACAATGTTAGTTACAAATAACGAAACCCCCAACGCAACATACAATATTCCATTGCAAGGATACGATGCCATTGGTATTGGACCTGGCCTAGGACGGAGCGAGCGTGCTTTTAGGTTAGTTGAGGATGTACTTTTAAGAGCGAATAAACCAATTGTTATCGATGCCGATGCTATAAATATTATTGCCGAAAGTCGCGACCTACTAAGTAAAATACCCGAAGAAAGCATTATTACACCCCATGCCAAGGAAATGGAACGCCTTACAGGCTACTGCGAAACAAGTGGACAAAGGCTCGAAGAAGCCCAATTATTTGCCTCACGATACTCGGTTTATGTGGTGCTTAAAGCAGCTAATACAGCAATATGTACTCCCTCGGGTCAAGTAATATTTAACCCTACAGGAAACCCAGCCCTTGCTACCCCTGGCAGTGGCGATGTACTAACAGGTATTATAACATCGTTCCTCGCACAGGGCTACCCTCCGTACACGGCATGTATATTAGGAACCTATCTTCACGGGCTTGCAGCCGATTACTATGCAGCACGCTACGACCATTTTAGCATGCTTGCAAGCGATATTGCGGAATACCTCCCCGAAGCTTTTAAAGCGTTCAATCGTTAAGTACGATATTTTTTTCAATGGTAACATTGGTGAGTTCGAAGTATATTTATCTAAAGAGACCTTTGCACGGCAACAAGTCACATTATGAGACCTTTGCACGGCAACAAGACAGATTATAGGTTGTTATCTATTTGGTAATGAATGGATTTATTCGTACATTTGAAGTAGTAAAATAGAGTAAATATGGCCACACAGTCCAAATCAACGAACGAAGAAGTGAGCTTTGCTGATGGAAGTGTAGGGGCGGGCCTGCTTGTCCGCCCGCAGGTGCCACAAATTTGTTTGTTAATGCGTGATTAATGCAATTGTAGGGGCGGACCTGCGTGTCCGCCCGCAGGTGCCACAAATTTGTTTGTTAATGCGTGATTAATGAAATTGTAGCTCGCCACCGTACAATAT
>JASBZJ010000192.1 GCA_029983495.1 Porphyromonas sp. | reverse complement strand
GAATTTTTCGTAATAAGCGGGATCGTCGGGAATGTGCATCTTACGATATTTGCCAGCAATGGAACCATCGCTATCGATAACAACCGCCGTATTGTGATATAAACCCATCATTCGTTTTTCAAACAACGAAAGAACGAGTACAGTTTGTGTTTGCTTAGCAAGGGAACTAAAAAAATCGGTTGATGGACCTGGTATAGGTTCGGCGTAATCAAAAACCGAAACGTTTTCGGTCTGACAAAAATAGAGCGTGTTATGTAACTCCTGAAGAACAATTAACTCGGCTCCACGCTGGGCTAGTTGCTTTATTTTTTCCGCCAGTCGGTTACGGTTTTCAGTAGGGTTACTGTTATTAGCTTGCTGAACAATACCTATTTTAATCATATGGACAAAAAGTACTTACTAAAAGAAAACTTACTACTACGACAAATAACCTAGGATAAAAGGAACCCTTTAGCAATTTGCATTGTGGCACAATGAATACTTCCGTGCCACTTTACAAGAATATTTGCTGGAGCCGTAACGACTTTGCGATTGTAAAATATTTCCTGAAACGCGGCAATGGCTTCGACATCGTGCTTGGGAACCCCATAAGTAGGAACAATTACGCCTCCATTTACAAACAAAAAATTAGCATACGATGCTGGCAATACCTCGCCATCAGCATCGCACATTAAGCCAACATCAGGTAAAGCTATTAAATGGAATGGTTCGCCTTTTTGATTGCGTAAGCCCTTGAGCTGTTCCTCTAGCTTTCGAAGAGCGACAAAATTTGGCGAAGATGCATCACTTGGCGAAACATAAACCAACGTATTCGTATCAATAAAACGTACAAGGGTATCGATATGCCCATCCGTATCATCACCAACTAGAGGAGGAACATCAACTTCAAGCAATAGCTCAACACCTAAGCTTTCTTTTATTGTAGCTTCAATTTCCTCGGGTTTTGAACCTTCGTTACGGTTTGGCGCATTAAGCCAATACTTATTATATAAAACGATTCCTGCACCATTACACTCAAACCCTCCCCCTTCGAGCTGATATTTTCTGTAAGGAGCTTGCTGTACCGATGTGTTGAATAAAGGTACTTGCCGAAAAAGATACGGCGTTACCATATTATCGAGGTGAGCAGCAAACTTTAATCCCCATCCGTTAAATGTATAATATACGGCACGTTTGGAGTCCGAACCATTAAGTGTATAACATAGAGGGCCATAATCGCGTACCCACGTATCGTTAAAGGGTACATCGATAAAAGATACCTGCTGCATTGTATCTTCAGTAAGGAATCTTTCTGGGGTTTCACCATTTGCAGTTAACACTATAACAGGTTCGAACTGGGCAATGGCTTCGATTAAAGTGGCAAACTGTTGGTGCGCCTCGTTTAATATGCTGTTCCAATCGGTAGCTTTATGAGGCCAAGCCACAATAACGGCATCTTGGGGAGCCCATTCTGGCACAACTCCGTAATAGTTCATTTCGACCATATTATATATCTATTAAGCCAAAGGCTTTTATCAGGGTATTAAGTATAAGACTGGGGGAATAGCAATCTAGTCGTTAAAAAAATCAATTGCGGCTAACAATTCGTTGTCAGATACCGAAACTTCAACAGGTTTTCCTATTTGACGTAAACCAATCATTCGCACTTCGTTTAACTCGTTTTTCTTATCATGGTGAACAAGCTCAAGTATATCCTGCTGGCAAGTGCAAGGAAAAGAAAAAGGACTAAGATACTCCCGAACAAAAGCTTGCAATTGATGCAACGGAATCGCAGGGCACCCCAGTTTGTGATGCGAAATAAATAGTTCCGCTATCAAGCCAAAAATAACAGCTTCGCCATGAAGCAAAATTCGGTTTGCTTTCGACGAATAACTAAAAGCTTCGAATGCATGCCCTAAAGTATGCCCCAAATTAAGCATACGGCGTTGCCCATTATCGTATAGGTCATTAGCAACATAACGTTGCTTTATAACAACAGCCTGCTCGATAAAACAGCTAAGAGTAGCTCGGCAACCACCAACGGGGTCGAACTTCAATAAGTCATTCCATAGGGTTACGCCATAAAGTAACCCATATTTAAGTAGCTCGCCATAGCCTGAATAAACATGCTCGGCTGGCAAAGATTGCAAAAAGCTTTCATCGAATAGCACAGCCTTAGGTTGCTTAATTATGCCAAGCAAATTTTTTACTCCTGCCATATTTATAGCCGTTTTGCCTCCTATAGCAGCATCAACCATCGCAAGTAATGTTGTAGGGATATAAACCACGTCCACCCCTCGCTTATAAAGTGCTGCTAATAAGCCAACAAAATCGAGTAAAGCTCCTCCTCCTACAGCAAATATTAAAGCATTACGTGTTGCCCCACAGCTATTAAGCCACGAAGCAACACGTTCGATATTTGAAAGCGTTTTTACCGATTCGTTGCCGACCAACGATAAAATATGCTCTGGTGGAATAATGCTTGTAAGAACAAGCAACCGCTGAGGTTGCTTTTGAACTACTTGCTCATCAATTATGGCATAGGTATCGCCTAGTGATTTTGGAGCAAGAAGGTTACGAATACTATCCGCACTATATCGTAGCATAACTAAATGATGGTGGCGATAGAAGCTATAATTTGGTTGATAGCCTCGAGCAATCCGTCACTACCCTTTCCTCCCGCTGTAGCGAAGTAAGGCTGCCCCCCACCTCCGCCTCGAATAAGCTTCGAAGCTTCGCGCACTAAATTACCAGCGTGTACGCCTTTCTGCACCAAACTATCGCTTACTAGCAAAGTAAGCAACGAACGTATACCTTGTGTTGTACCTGCGATAAATACAAAAGGTTCGGTAACTTCACCCTTTAATTGGAATGCAATATCTTTAACTACTTCGGGCTTTATTTCGCCTGTTAACTTAAAAAGGCGAACAGAACCAATCACTTGGGAAGTCGCTAAGAGTGTTTTTTTCAACTGTGCGGTTTGTTCCACCTCAAGTTGCTTCAATTCCTCGCGTAGAGCGGCATATTCATTTAGGGTTTTAGCCAACGATTTAACGGGGTCTGGAGCATTACCCAGCAGTTGTTTTATTTCGTTCAGCAAGTCCTCTTGGCGATAAAGGTAATTTTCAGCATTTTTACCCGTAACCGCCTCAATACGCCTAACACCAGCAGCAATACTACTTTCGCTAACTATGCGAAATGCTCCAATTCGACCTGTTGAAGACAAATGAGTACCCCCACATAATTCAACTGATGGTCCAAAAGTTATTACACGCACCTTATCGCCATATTTTTCGCCAAACAATGCCATTGCCCCCATAGCTC
>JASBZJ010000191.1 GCA_029983495.1 Porphyromonas sp. | reverse complement strand
TGAAGGTAGTGGGCTAAAGGTCTACAAACACTGTCATTACCTGACTATTGGGGTAAAGACCACGAATAGAAAGTGTGCGGTTGCCTCGTTGTTGCCGCTGAACAGTATCAACAACTTTACGGAAGTCGTTTACCGTACGAATGGCTACGTTATTTACCGATAGTATTATAAAGCCTTTCTTTATACCAGCCGAACGTAATTTTCCATTACTTAAATCATCAACTACTAAGCCATACGAAATACCGTAACCACGTCGGGTTTGTTGAGGTAATTCTTTAAGTGTAGCACCGAGAACTTTGTTTAAGTCGCTACCCTTAATAATATTTTCGTTGCCTTCGGTGTTTTTAAGCGTTACGGTAAAATTTTTGATGTTACCATTTCGGTTTACAGTAAGGCGAACTTTATCGCTTGGGTTTTTCATAGCTATAAGGCTTTGTAGTTCGGCAAAGCTTTTAATATCACGTCCATCGGCAGCAACAATAACATCGCCTTTTTCCAAACCTGCGGCATAGGCAGCACTTACTTCCGAAAAGTCGGCAACGTAGGCTCCGCTGTTTGCCTTAAGGTTTTTGGCTTCCTTAAGCTCGCTCGTTACGTCACTTCCCGCAATTCCTAATACAGCGCGTTGAACCGTTCCATATTTTTTTATATCCGATACAACTTTAGCCGCAGTATTAATAGGTACAGCAAAAGAATAGCCCGAATACGAACCTGTTTGTGAGTATATCATCGTATTTATCCCTACAAGCTCGCCACGTGCATTAACCAAAGCACCACCGCTATTGCCTGCATTTACGGCAGCATCGGTTTGTATAAAACCGCCTATTTTGCTCTGTCCATCGTTTGTTTGCCCTGCAGGTCGTGCTTTTGCGCTTACTATACCTGCTGTTACTGTACTAGTAAGGTTAAATGGGTTGCCAACGGCAAGTACCCATTCCCCAACCTTCAAGGCATCGCTATTGCCAAACGGAATTGTTGGCAAGTCCTTTGCGTCAATTTTTAGCAGAGCAATATCACTAGCAGGGTCGCTACCAATTTTTTTTGCTTTAAAGGTGCGGTTATCGTTTAGGGTTACTTCAATTTTATCCATATCTTCAATAACATGGTTATTGGTAATGATATAACCATCAGAAGATATTATAACCCCTGAGCCGTAGCCCACAACAGGGCGCGAACTATTGCCGTTAAAACCGTTTCCGCCTCCAAAAAAGAATTCGAAGGGATCCATATATCCGCCTTGAACAGTTTGCTCGCCCTGAACTTTAATATGAACAACTGAGTGTACCGATGCTTCGGCTGCTGGCGTTAAATCGGGTGCTGAGCCTATTGATGTAGTGGAATTAAATGGTAACGCTGTATTAAGGAACCCAAATTCGTTCGGATTTAACGAGGCTACCTGTTCACTTGTTGCAGTGTTACTATCATTTGTTCGGTTAAATGTGCCATTTCGTACACCTGCCGAAACAGCTACGCTTACTAGGGCCGAAATACCAGCCACAAGGGTGTATTCCCAAAACTTCTTCATACGCATTACTATTAAGTATCTCTCAGCAAAGTAGAGAAGTGGCAATAAAAACAATAGCTTCCCCTTAAGGGAGGTTCTTCCTACTCGCTCAGTATATAGACGGTTAAACTATTGCTTTGTTGCATTTGTAGTTACACTATCGAAACCTATATCCATTACATTCTGGCAAATATATCCTCATGTGATAACTGGTTGCCAACAGATTCGTGCTTAAACAGAATGTAAAGTTTGTTAGTCGAATAGGCTTTTAAAACTCTAGTTCTAAACCAATCATGGCCTCTTCGGGAGCGAATAGTACACCAAAACCATTGGTTCCAATACCATGTTCCTCGCCAACAAAAAAGTTTTTTCGGTAACCTATAAATCCTAATCGCAAACAAAGGCATAACCCTTTGGTTAAATCGATGCAAGCTCCTGGTCGAATGCCAACTTCAAATCCTTTTTGTGTTTCGCTTAGTTCTAAAGCACTTGTACGAATAATATTCCACCCTAAACCCATATCGAGGTACAGGTTAAAAGGTTCGGGACGGAAGTAATACCAACGTGCGAATGGCGATATTACAAAAGTGTGAGCCTTCCCTTCAATTCCAGCAATCTCCACTTGGGCATTGCTATAACCTAACCGAGCCCCAATACCCCACTTTTCGCTCAGTAAATAGCCTGCCTCGGGTAAAAAGGCAAATGTTTGTATGTTATTTGTTTGGTCGTTCCAATATTGCAAGCTCCCTCCAACAAAAAAGCTTCCCTTATGGTTATCCTCGTTATGGAGTACTTCTGTTGTTGCAAAAACCGATTTGGGTGACGTGTTTGTTGATTGGTGCTTGTGCTGTGCAAAACCCGTAATAGAAAGAACACCTATGAGAGCTACAGTAAATGTGATGCGAAAAATACGGTGTTTGAAGTGCATACCAGTTCTTGTTGCGTTGTGCATAATGTTAGTTTTGTTATTTAGTTTTATTTGTTCGGTTGACCCCAATTAGGCAATTTCCCTATTCGGCAAAGGGAACACTTTTGGCTCTGCATACTTTACATCGGCTTTGTTTAAAGCATATTATATGATAACTGAAGCCTTACAAAACCAGTTCTTTGCAAAGATACAATAGTTACCGTGCAATTGAGTTGCAATAAGTTGCATTTCCCGAAATAATTGACAGTTAAATGCCATATGTTTGGGGAAGGGAGTATCAGCATTTGTTTGGAAAAAGCTTTATTTTACTCAGGAGTAAAATTCTAATTTTGTGATCAGTCACAGCTCACAAAATGTACTACCTTTGCAGTAAAACAATAAAGCAGTAAAAAAGCAAAGTAGTAAAATCGTATGAATGAAATGCAAATCGATGTTTTAAGAGAAACCATATCCGACTTAAAAGGACTTATACTTCTCGAAGCTCACAAATCCAAAAACGAAGAACTTATGGATAGATTTCGTTTACTACAAAGCGAAGAGGATACTCTCAGAGATCCAACAACTCCCGAGTCAATAAAACGATCCATATATGACAAGATAAAAAGATTGTACTGTAAAGAATTTAGGCAATGGATCGAAAACAAGTAGGGGCTATTTTTGAGACACTGAAAGAAGAATTTTTATCTTCTAAAGTCGTAATAAAAATCCTATCGCATACATTTTTGGGGCAACCAGCCGTTGGGAAATCGAACTTAGAGAAAAAATCGATCTCTCTATTTGCAATATCTTATCTATCAATGGAGATAACTATCGAGTCTATCATCCCGATGTCTTACCCTGAAAAAAGTTGACTCGTAAGAAAGATAATTATGAGTACAATGAA
>JASBZJ010000190.1 GCA_029983495.1 Porphyromonas sp. | reverse complement strand
TGAGTGCGCTTTATCAGATAATAACCTGTAATGAAACTTGCTACCGTGCAAAGGTTTCTTATTGTGTATAATGCTTATGTATTCACTGTTTGAGGTGAAATGGACGTGTAATATATAAATGAAAGAAAAAAGCTACCTGTAGTTGGTAGCCTTTTCCTTGTGGTGTTCCCTAGCTTTTGAATAAAGCATACACGTATAAATGGATCTACTTTCCGATACAAAAGTGAGCAAATATGTGGTGTAAAACTTCGTTGCTTGTAATGGTTTCGCCCGTAATTTCGCCCAAAGCATTAATAGTCACACGGAGGTCTCCCGAAAGAAGGTCTCCCGAAAGTTCGTTTTGCAAGCCCTCATAAACTTTTTCGAGGGATTGGTGAGCTTGCTTTAACAAGGCTAAATGGCGAGCGTTAGTAATTAAATGCTGGCTTTTAATTGAAGCAGACCCCGAAAGCTCAATTAACTTGTTTACTACAAGTTCTATCCCTTCGCCAGTTTTTGAACTTATAAATAGAGGGTTCAGGTGTAAAAGCCCTTTTTTTAGTTGTTGCCTTTCTTCGTGCGTTAAACAATCTGACTTATTAACCAAATAAAGGCTTTGTTTTGCTTGTATAAGGTTTGTCGGGATTTGGTTAAGCTGATGTTTAAGAGTTATATTTCCTTGTTGTGTTGGGTCGAGTACAATAACAACAAGGTCGCTTTGTTCTACATACGAAAAGCTCTTTTCAACGCCTAGCTTTTCGATGGGGTCGTTGGTAATTCGTATGCCAGCGGTATCAACAAATCGGAAGGGTATTCCTCCCAAAGCAATGGTTTCGCTAATGGCATCGCGTGTAGTACCTGCAATATCGCTAACTATAGCGCGCTGTTCGCCCAATAAAGCATTTAAAAGCGAGCTTTTGCCACAATTGGGAATGCCAGCCAAAACGGTTTTTACACCGTTTTTAATTTTACGACCTACTTGGTAGCTTTCGATTAGTGGTGCGATTTGTTCGGAAATATGTTTACACAATCGAACGAGCTCGCTTCGGTTCGCAAATTCTACTTCTTCTTCGCTAAAATCAAGTTCCAGTTCCAAAAGTGCAGTAAAGCGTAAAAGCTGGTCGCGGAGAGATTGAAACTGATGGCTTAAATGGCCTTTAAGTTGTGCCATTGCTACGTTAAGCTGTGCTTTACTTTCGGCCGCAATTATATCGGCAACGGCTTCGGCTTCGGCCATGTCGCGTTTACCATTTATATAGCTACGAAAGGTGAATTCGCCTGCTTTTGCCATTCGGGCTCCGTGTGACGTAAGTATTTCGAGTAGGCGTTCGATAATGTAGGGAGAAGCGTGGCACGACACCTCAAGCATATCTTCGCCTGTATAGCTAAATGGGTTGGGAAAAAAGGTAACCATTACTTCATCAAGAACATTATCCCCATCGTAAAGCGAGCCAAAATATTGGTGTCGGGGTTTAAGGCCCTCTTTCATGGACACAACCTTAAATAAGCCATTGAGCAACTTTGTACAACCATTGCCCGAAATACGTACCATTACAACAGCACCACCTATGGGTGATGTTGGAGCAACAATTATATCGTTATCATATAATAATTGGTTATTCATTGCTCAGCGAATTATTAAGTTGGCGAGTAAGTTGTTGGATAGTTTTCTTCAGAATGGGGTGAATAGTTAAGGGGCAAATTGAGCAAAGCGGTTCGAGTACGAAGAGCCTCTTATGCATTTCAGGGTGAGGTATGGTTAAGGCATTATTCCCTTCAATTGATATGCAGGCATTGTTATACAACAATATATCTATATCAATTGGGCGATCCTGGTAGGCTTCGTGCGGGCGGTGCTTTCTTGTTCGCCCCAAGTGTTGTTCAATGCGCTGTGTTTCGTATAGAAGCTCGGTCGCCGTTAGGCTTGTTTTTATAATTAGGGCTCCATTCAGGAAAGGATGAGGCGATGAAAAACCAAAAGGAGCAGTGGGGATAAAGGTCGAAATTGCGACAATTCTCCCAACTGCTCTTTCGAGTTGTTCTACAGCTTGCTTTAGAAGTTGTTCCCTATCGCCTAAATTGCTACCGAGGGCTAATGCTACCGTGGCAAAACTATTAGACAACATATCTAAAACTTACCTATGCAACTTAATCTGTTATAAGCATTGCATCGCCGTAAGCTCCAAATCGGTAGCCTTCCTTTATGGCAACTTCGTAAGCATTCATTACTTCTTCATAACCACCAACGGCAGCGGTCATCATAAGCAGTAGCGAACTTGGCATATGGAAGTTGGTAATAAGGTCGTTAACAAACTGGGGTTCGTAGGGTGGGTATATGTATTTGTTTGTCCATCCATCATATTCCTTAATGTAACCATCGGTGCTTACTGCAGTTTCGAGTGCACGTAAAACAGATGTTCCTACTGCAATAATTCTTCCGCCAGCATCTTTACATCGCCTTGTTGTTTCGCAACAAGCAAGAGGGACAATCATTTGTTCGTTATTTTTTCGGTGCTTCGATGGGTCCTCTATATCTTGGTTTTCGTAGTTACCTAAGCCATTATGTAGGGTAAGATAGGCGAGGCGAATATCATGGAGTTCCATCCTTTTCATAAGTATTTTGCTAAAGTGAAGCCCTGCAGCAGGAGCTACTACTGCACCTTCGTGTTTAGCAAAAATAGTTTGGTAACGCTCTACATCATCCTCATCGGCCATCCGGTTCATGTATTCGGGTATTGGAACTGTACCTAATTGGTAAAGGAACTGTTTAAAATCCTCGTGTGTACCATCGTAAAGGAATCGAATTGCACGACCGCCATTTATAGTATTATCAACAACTTCGGCCATTAGGCTTTCGTCGGGACCAAAATATATTTTGTTGCTGATACGAATTTTTCGAGCGGGGTTTACAAGTACATCCCATAGTTTAATACTCTCGTTAAGTTCACGCAGTAAAAAAACCTCTATTTGGGCATCGTTTTTTTCCTTTGTTCCAAATAGCCGTGCGGGTATTACTTTTGTGTCGTTAAATACAAAGCAGTCGTTTTTGCCATAATACTCAACGATATCCTTAAAAATTTTGTGCTCAATCGAGCCATCTTTACGGTGAAGTACAAGTAGTCTTGATTCGTCTCGTTCTTTGCTTGGGCGCGAAGCTATAAGCGAATCGGGAAGTTTGTAATCGAAGTCAGAAACTCGTAGCCCATTAATTCTCAGTTTATTTTTCGACATATCGCTCGTTTATGTTCAGAACAAAAATAATCGCATAAAAGTTCATTCGAACTATAACCATGATTATATGGGGGGGGTGCAGGTATTTGTATTTTGTTACCACAAGGGCGGAAAAACGAGTTGTATTTTCAGTGTGGAGTATGAGGCAACGTTCCCTATCCTGCTAATTCACGGTTAGTTGCAAACAGTTACAGTTGTGTATGCACTTCGTGTACCCGAAAAGTTTAGCTTAATGCCAATAACACCTACTTTATAAAGTTAACAAAAA
>JASBZJ010000189.1 GCA_029983495.1 Porphyromonas sp. | reverse complement strand
CTTAAGAAGGAGGGAGAAAAGCCAAAAGCAAAAACCGAAAAAAGTGCAAATAACACACGTTACATGATTAGCTCGGTTGTTGTTATTGTTGTTCTAATAGCTCTTATTGTGGCACTTATTCGTCGCACCCGTAAAAAGAAATGAACGACCTGCTATTGACGCTTGTGGTACTTGCATTCCTAAAAATGTTATTCGAGGAAGCTCGTATCACAAGCAAACCATTGCGTTTACTACATGCCATAATTTATGGGGGTGTAACACTTGTAGCACATTTTGTTGGGCAACACTTGTCGCTCCCCAAAGTTGAGGCTTTACTAAATACCCCCGAAGCATTACGGGATTTGGCTTTATTTGTAATGCTCGACCTATTATTTATTGTTTACACGGCTACATACTTTGTAAAACAAAGCGGACGTAGCTATAACCTTCCCCAAGGAATACCCATGGGAACAAGTAGCCCTGAGCAAATCATGAACTTACAAAGCCAAGCTCAAAAAAAGCTATTACGAGGAATACAAAAAATACCTCTCTTTATACCTCCTCTTCTTTTTATTCCTATCCTATTCTATATTAGGCTTAGGCTGTTCTACCTATTACCTGGCGAATCGTTTATTGTTGTTACCCTAATACTATTAGGAGTTGTTATGCTATTTTGCTATTTTGCACCCACTATCGTAAACCTATTTACCGATATTAAACGACGCGATTCGCTTTCGCAAATATCAATTACAATAACTTTTGTTGCCTTTTTAGTGGTTGTTGCTACCGGGGTAATGCACCCCTCATCGCAAATTACAGCTCAATACCAAGCTCCTGTAGCATGGCGTGCTACCATTTTATTTATGGTACTTGCAATACTGGGGGTAGTAATTGGCGCATTACTTTATAACCTGTGCGAAAAAAGGAAGCATAATAAAACTACACATTAATCCTCAACTATAATATTAGTAATGAAGTACCTATCCGATGCCATGTTTTGGCTTTCTAACGGATTATTAGTGCCCGTTATTGTAGGGCTACTTTACCTATTTATCCGATCCATAATCCTTTTGGGTACGCTATTCGGCACTTGGTTGAAACATAACAAAATCAAAAAATCTTTTGCCCCCGTTATGGTGGATGCCGATAACAAAACCCTTTTACAGCTACAAGCCGAAATCGATGCTATTAACCTTCCCTCGGGCTTTATTATTACGGCAAAAAGATTATTCCACGCCACTGAGGCCGAAACATCACTTTTAGTGAGTGAATACGAACTCGAAGCCGACCGCAAGTTAAGTATGGCTAAAATACTTGCCAAATTTGGTCCTATCCTCGGCCTAATGGGAACACTTATCCCTATGGGACCAGCTCTGGTGGGGCTTGCAACGGGCGATATTGCCAGTATGGCTTATAATATGCAAGTCGCTTTTGCAACTACCGTTCTGGGGCTTTTTGCTTCGGCAGTAGGCTTTGTGACAACTCACCTTATGCGCCAGTACAATCACCGTTGCTTAATATGGCTCGATTATTTATCCGATCGAGTTGCCTCAAACAATAACCTCGATAAGTAAGGAATACTTTTATGAGACTAAAGAGAAGAAAAAGACGACACTTCGATGATGAAGAGCTGGATCCGGCCTCGTTAACTTCGAACCTCTTTGATGTAGCGATGGTTTTTGCTGTTGCTCTTATGGTTGCCCTTGTTACAAAGTTTAATATGACCGAGGTTTTTAGCAAGGAGGATTACACCATAGTAAAAAACCCGGGGAAGGATAACATGGAAATCCTTATTAAGAAGGGCGAAAAAATCGAAAAGTATACCCCACAGGAAAATACCGATGCAAGCAATAGTAGCAGAGGTAAGCGCGTGGGTGTTGCTTACCAGCTCGAAAATGGCGAAATAATATATGTACCCGAGGAATAACCTAATAGGTTATTATGGATTAGTGCCCCACTGTTGAAAGGTTTGTACAAAACTACAAATACAGTTCCTTAAGTGTGTTACAATAAAGGCTTTAAACCATCCATTACTCAAAAACTCGTTCACCTAAGTTTTTAGGTTGCTTAAACAAACAAATAATAATCAACAACGAATAGAAATATGATTTCTCGAAAACACATTTTTGTGCTTGTAGCAAGCACACTTTTAACGTTTAGTGCCGTTGCACAACAAACTAAACCCCACCCTAAGCACTACCATTGGGCTAACCCTGCAACCTTTTCGCATCGTGTAAAACACAATGTAAGTTACGGTAATAGCCTTATTAGGTATAATTACGATGAAAAAGGGTGCCTTATTAGTAAAGAAACCTTCGAATGCAGTGCTACAACAAACGATAAAGGTGTTGTAGTAATCGATAACATTGGCGAAACTCCAAATGCACGCGAAGTATTCGAATACAACAACGGAAACTACTTAGTGGATATTAAAGAATATGGTATCCCCAAAAATGGAAAAACCGATAAACTTGTGCTTATACATCACGACGAGTTCCACCGCGATGCATCAAACTACATTACCGAGTTCCTCGAGTTCAACATCGATGAAATGACTACCGACCCCGACGATGAGCAACTTGTTCCTCGTAACAAAGTTCTCTATACCTACGACAATGAGGGGCGTATTTCGGAAATGGACAACCAGCTTTACAACCCGACCGATAAAACTTGGAACCCCTTAAAAAAGGGAAATGTTACCTACAACGAGGCTGGTAATATAACTAGTATAGCATGGTTTGTTGATGGAAGTACAAACGTGCTTAGCGATGATATTACTTACGATGAAAAGGGACACATAGTAAAACTTGTAAACTATACCGCCCAAGGAGGAGATGTAGCGTTTATATTCAAATACGACGAACATGGCAACATAGTAAAAGTAAGTCGCGAAACGGGCGAATTTCCCTACGACATTACTTATGACCTCAAAAAGGATGGAAAAAAGTGCTTTATTCCTTCGTTACCCATAGGTAACACCACTGGATTTAGATATATGGATGCCTGCACAGCTTTTTATCACGTTCCACTAGGGCTTTACAACAATGCCATTACCGTAATTAGCGACCAGGGCTTTATACCACTTCCTCCTGACCCTAACGACCCCGAAGCTAATCAGAAAAAGCCCGAACCGTGGAGCGAATTCCCAAAAAATTACATTGTTTACGAACCTGTACCTGGTTCAACAGCTTGTAACACCATTATACCAACAAACATTCAACTGAGCACAACGCTAAATTCGTTCGATTTTTCTTTAACAGATGGCAATGCTCATCGCCTCCAAGTTATTACTTCAAGTGGCGAAATCATGGTTTCGAAAACTACTACGGGTAAGTTTATTTCCATATTACGCGATTCCCTTCCTAAGGGTATACTGCTTATAACTATCGATACTCAAACCTCTAAGGTGTTGAACTAATCAGAATCTTTGAAAAAAAGGGTAGAAGAATCTACACCAGAGAGAGGGCGGTATGTCAAAACTCTTGTTTTGTTTCACCCCCAATTTTTTGCTTCGACT
>JASBZJ010000188.1 GCA_029983495.1 Porphyromonas sp. | reverse complement strand
AGCAGATGAGGTAGACGCCGAAATGATACAAACGGCTGGGATGGGTGTTGCTATGGCACAAGCTAGCGAACCCCTAAAAACTTGTGCTCAGTATGTTACACTGACCTGCGATGAGGAAGGAATTGTTCACTTTATTGATAAGTATATCCGAAATAACACTTCAGGCATTCCATATTCCATAGAGGAAATTAATTCACTTCTTAAAAACACACTTATTTCGCGCTTGGGAATAACTGCAACAATTGTAGCGGATGGATATGTTGAAATGACGATGCCCGTAGATAATTGGACAAGCCAACCCCTAGGGATATTACATGGAGGGGCAAACTTAGCCTTAGCCGAAACCGCTGCAGGCCTTGGAAGCATGGTACTTGCCGATAAAGGCACCGTACAGGTGGGAATACAGGTTAGTGGCTACCATGTTGGACGTGCATTAGTAGGCGATACAATGCGTTGCGAGGCGCGTATTCTACATAAAGGGAAAAGCACCCATGTGTGGGGTGTAGAAATATACTCCATAAAAAGCAATAAGCTAATACATACAGCTCGTGTACTAAATAGTATTATAAAAATCCGTTAAGCTCACAAATTATTAAATGGAATACATTAACCCCGAACAACCTAGCCCCATAAAGGCTGTATTAAATAGCTATACTCAAGTAATGCTATCGTCGCTTCCATTAGGCGGGTTCGCTATAGCTTTAGCTTTATGGTTTTGCTCTCCTAGGCATGCCTTAGTAGGGGTTTTATCAACAATAATTGCCTATACTTTAGCTCGGCTACACAAGCAAAATATTACCCCTGTAAACCGAGGGTTCGAAGGGTATAACCCTCTGCTTTCAGCTTTGGCAATTTACGGGTTAACAGGTGGTGGTTGGTTAGGGGTACTTTACGCTTGCATAGCAACCATTATTACCTACTATGCAACTAGTTTTACGCGCTCGCACTTTAAAATATTACCCATCCTAACTTCACCATTTGTTGTTATTTGTTGGATACTAACCCCATTTGCCCGAATGCTTTGCGTACCACGTTATAACGATGCCTTTTGGGACGAGCCTTTTGATGCCTCGCTACCAGCGGACAACTTTCATGGCGCCTTGCGGGGTTTTGGCGAGATTTTTTTGCAGGATAACCTCTACTTTTCAGTAGTTGTAATGGTTATACTTATACTAACATCGTGGCGACAGGGGTTATGGGTAATAACAACGTTTATTCTACTTATATCGCTTTCTCCTATATTTGGGTGGAACGATTTTCAATCAGCTGGGCTACTGGGTTTTAATCCTTATCTTGTAGCTGCGGCACTAATAGCATTTCCATCGCCATGGGCAAAAACATGGCAACGCATTACCGAAGGTATCATCACACTAATCCTATCTATTGCTTTTTCGTACCTTTGTCTCAAGCATTTCCGTTCGTTAAACTATCCGCTTTTTACAGCACCTTTTGTTGTTGTTACATGGCTTTTAATTTTGACTAGGCGGTATTTTGCTCGGAAAATACAAACTTCTTGAGCAAATTCTCAACTTGGGTACAAGCATATTTTTCATCTCGCATACGCTCTCTTTTTATATCAATTTTCACAATGGAACCTTTTGTTCATCTTCACGTTCATAGCTACTACTCTGTTCTCGATGGTCAATCGCCCCTCGAAAAGCTTATTGCCAAAGCAAAAGCCGATGGTATGCCGGGGATTGCACTTACCGACCACGGAGCGATGTTTGGTATTAAGAACTTTACCGATTTAGTAAATAAAGAGAATAGCTCGCTCAATGAAGAGCTTAAAAGCATTCGAAAAAAAATCGAAGCCCTCGATAGCTCCGATACTGAAACTCGGAATACTCTCAATGCCGAATATAACCGAGTAGCAAAGCAACGCTTTAAACCCATTGTTGGATGCGAAGTATACTGTGCTAAACGTAATCGAAAACTGAAAGATAAGGATGTACCCGACCCCTACAACCCTAAAAGAAGTATTGACGCAAGCGGTTGGCACCTTATTTTACTAGCCAAAAACTTTACTGGTTACGAAAACCTTATTAAAATGGTTTCGCTATCGTACACCGAAGGTGAATACTATAGGCCTCGCATTGATAAAGAACTGTTGGAAAAATACCATGAGGGGATTATTGCAACTAGTGCATGCCTTGGGGGCGAAGTTCCTCAACATATCATGAATGGGCATATCGATAAGGCTGAAGAAACTATAAAGTGGTTTAAAAAAATATTTGGCAACGACTATTACTTAGAAGTTCAGTTACATAAAACAGATAAACCACATGCCAACCGCGATACTTATGTTCGACAATTAGAAGTGAACGAAGTTATTTACGACCTTGCCGAAAAGCATGGGGTTAAGGTTATTGCTACAAACGATGTACACTTTGTTGATGAAGACGATGCCGAAGCACACGACCACCTTATTTGTGTTTCAACCAAAAAGGACCTCGACGACCCAACCCGAATGGTGTACAGTAAGCAGGAATGGATGAAAACAACGGCGGAAATGAACGAAATTTTTGCCGATCACCCCGAGGTTTTACGCAATACGGTAGAAATATTCAATAAGATTGAATTCTATTCTATAGAACATGACCCTATAATGCCATACTTCGAAATACCCGCTCCTTTTAATGATGCGGGCGAATACCTAAGGCATCTTACTTACCAAGGGGCACACCAACGTTATGGGCAAGAACTTACCAATCAAGTCCGCGAGCGTATCGATTTTGAACTCGATACCATTATCAATATGGGGTTCCCTGACTATTTTCTTATTGTATACGACTTTATTCGCGAAGCTAGGGAACAGCATGTTTTAGTTGGTCCTGGTCGTGGCTCTGCAGCTGGTAGTGTTGTTGCATACTGCTTACGAATTACCGATTTGGACCCCATTCGCTATGGGTTACTTTTCGAACGTTTCCTAAACCCCGACCGTATTTCGTTACCCGATATCGACGTAGACTTTGAGGATAGCGGAAGAGAACTAGTTTTGGATTATGTACGCAAAAAATATGGCGAGGAGAACGTTGCACGTATTATTACATTCGGGCAAATGAAAGCAAAAAGTGCCTTTAACGATATGGCACGTGTTGAAAAGCTTCCCCTAGCCGAAAGTAACCGTTTTTCAAAGCTTATACCTACGAATATTGAGGGGGTAAAGGACGTTACATTACCTATTGCTATAGAAAAAACGCCCGAACTACAAGAATTCGTTAGTAAAGGCGACCCCAAACTAAAAAACGCCATTGAGTATGCTTCTCGTCTCGAAAACACGGTACGGAATGTTGGGGTTCACGCTTGTGGTGTTATTATTTCGGGTAAACCCGTAAGCGACGTTGTGCCAGTTGCCCAAGTTCGCGACAAAGACGGTAAAGACGTAACCATTACTCAGTACAAAGGCGAAGTAATTGAATCAACAGGTTTAATTAAAATGGACTTCCTAGGGTTGCAAACCCTCTCCATAATTAAGGAAGCCCTTGAAAACATCAAGCACACTCATGGCATAGACCTCGATATTGA
>JASBZJ010000187.1 GCA_029983495.1 Porphyromonas sp. | reverse complement strand
TCCTTTTGTTGACTCCTCTCGCTTGGGGGTTTTTGGATGGAGTTTTGGTGGTTTTATGACGACTAACCTTATGCTTACTTATCCTGGTACCTTCAAAGCTGCTGTTGCTGGGGGACCTGTTATGGATTGGAGCCGATACGAAATTATGTATGGCGAAAGATACAATGGTTCGCCAAAAACAAACCCCGAAGGTTATAAAAATAATAATCTTACCCTTCGAGCCGATCAGCTAAAAGGAAGGCTATTACTTATACATGGAATGCAGGATAATGTTGTAGTTATGCAACATGCTATCGATTTTGTTGAACATGCAATAAAGGCTCGTACCTACCCCGACTGCTATTATTATCCTACACACGAGCATAATGTGCGTGGAGCCGACCGTGTACACCTTAACACAGTTATTACACGTTACTTCCAAGATCATCTATAATAAACCTTTTATTCCGAAATTCCGTTATGGCTGGCTTTGTTTATCACAAGGGAAAAGAACAAAAATCCGATAAAGACTACCTTTTTAATGAAGCACGTTACGAAAAACGCCCTAAAGAACGCCTTAACATACTACTGCTAGGCAGTGGTGGACGTGAATGTGCTATGGCGTGGAAGCTTAGTAGCAGTGTAATACTCGAAAAGCTTTTTATTGCGCCAGGTAATGGGGGAACCGAGTTTTATGGTATAAATGTTCCAGACCTTGCAATTACTAACTTTGCTGAGGTGGAAGAGTTCGTTAAAAACAATGATATCGACCTAATACTTGTAGGGCCCGAAGAACCATTGGTTAAAGGTATTGTAGATTACTTTGCTGAAAAGTTACCCCATATACCAGTTATTGGTCCCTCAAAAGCCTGTGCACGCATGGAAGGGAGTAAGGAGTTTAGCAAAGCATTTATGAAAAAGTACCGTATACCAACGGCACGATACCATGCCTTTGCGCCGGAAGAATTACCCCAAGCCGAGGCCTTTTTGAAAACGTTACTACCCCCCTACGTGTTAAAAGCCGATGGCCTAGCCGCTGGTAAAGGAGTGCTTATAGTTGATAACCTCGAAGAAGCACACGAAGGGTTAGAAAAACTTTTCGATGGAGCCACCGAAGATGATACTAAGCATGTAGTTATTGAGGAATATCTTAAAGGGATAGAATGCAGTGTTTTTGTGGCCACCGATGGTACAAACTATATGGTTTTACCTACAGTAAAGGACTATAAACGTATTGGCGATGGCGATACGGGACCAAATACGGGAGGTATGGGAGCTATTAGCCCTGTAAGCTTTGCCGATGAACCCTTTATGGAAAAAGTTCGTACCCAAATTATTGAACCAACATTAAGCGGACTTCAACAGGAAGGTACACCATACACGGGTTTTCTGTTTATTGGTTTGATGAATGTTAATGGCAATCCCTTTGTAATTGAATATAATTGTAGATTAGGAGACCCCGAAACCCAGGCTCTTATGCCTAGAATTGCTAGCGATTTTGGCGAAATGTTGCAGGCTATAGCACAGAAAAAGCTTAGTGAATATAAGTTTGAACAGGATCCTCGTTACGTTGCTGCTGTAGTGCACGTATCGCGTGGTTACCCCGCAAGTTACGTTAAAGGCTACGAAATAACACTGCCTCAACCTCCCGAGGATACAATTCTTTTCCATGCTGGAACAACTATTCTCGATGGTAAATTGGTAACCAGTGGGGGGCGTGTGCTTGCCGTTGCAAGCTATGGAAGTTCCCTGCAAGTTGCCCTCGAGCGTAGCTATGCAACAAGTCAGCAAGTTTTGTTCGAGGGAAAGAATTATAGGCACGATATTGGTAATGACCTTTTGCACCTCGAGTAGCCCTCTAGCCAAGATATATGGCAATGCCTTATAGAAATAGCAATTCTACTCAAAGTAGTTTAGTTATTATTTTTCCTTACTTATTGGTAGTAACCTTTACGTTGCTTTATGGTTTTACACCGCTTTTAGTAAAGCCTGAGCTTACTACTAATTGGTTACTTGACCCATTTGCCCGATTGCATTACCCAATCAAGGTATTGCTTTCGGGTGTTTTTATGCTACTATCGTTGTTTATTGATTCATCCACAATTCAGGGGAATGGGTTTCTTTCTGAGCAAAGAACAGCACGCGCTTTAACACTGGCTGTGCTATTATTGAGTTGTATACCTACGGTATGGCAAAACCTTGCACTTGTTTTTTCTCTTTTTGTACTTTCAGTTGCTTACCGCTACCTTTTTTTGCTTTACAAGCAACCACAATCACCGTACGATTCAGCATCAGCTGGGGCAATAGTTGGCATAGCTACACTTCTTTCGCCACCACTTTTCCCCATCTTTATACTCGGGTTGATTCACTTAAGATTCGTAAAAGCAGCTTCTCTACGCAATGTACTAGCATATATTATGGGGTATTTGGCACCAATTATGGCTATTATGCCTGTGCTTTTACATTACAATACTATAAGTGCTTCCCTTTATCAGCTTCGCCAATTCTTTTCCTTTGCACCCATTTGGCAATACGATTTTTCGCAATATGCGGTGTTCTATATTTTGGGGATTGGTTACCTATTCCTCGTTCTACTAATAGTATTTGCTGCTATACTTCGAACTCCTTACCGTGGGGAAAAGGAAGCTACGACACTTAATGCTTTGCTTTGCCCATTAATAGTACTTTTGGGAGGGCTTTTTTCGGTACAATATATCCTTAGTTATATTGCTTTTAGTAGCGTAGCATTAGGAGTACTTTTTGCCTATGGAACTGACAAAAAAAATAGTTCGCTTATTGTATGTGTTTACTTGCTTCTTCTTTTAGGGTTATCAATAGTTCTTTTTACAAACTAACTTTTTGTTGTTGTAAGTAATGGCTAAACTTTTGCATGTTGTTTCGTTGGACGTTCCCTACCCAGCGAACTATGGTGGTGTTATAGATATATATTATAAACTCGAAGCTTTACAGAAGGCTGGAGCAAGTATAATACTACATACGTTTACACAAGGGCGTAAACCCGCCGAACAACTGAATAAACTGTGTAATAAGGTATATTATTACCCACGAAAAAAGAGTTTATTGGAGGCTTTTTTTAGTCCTAAACCATACATTGTGTATTCACGCCGTAGCAATGCCTTACTTCCCAATCTTTTAGCTACGAATGCACCCATTCTTTTCGAAGGAGAACATACAACACGTCTATTACACGCACCTGAACTTAAAGCGCGAAAGCGTATTGTTCGTGCGTGTAATCGTGAATCGGTATACTTTGCTGAAATGGCTCAACGCGAGCATAACTTGCTAAAACGAGGGTATTACATGCGCGAAGCCAAGCGATTAAGCATTTACGAACCTTTGCTTGCCGAAGCGGATGCCGTACTTGCTATTTCCGAAGTTGAAAGAAACGATTTTTCGGCCATATTACCCCCCGAAAAAGTACATTGGGTTCCAGCATTTCATGGTCACGATAAACTAAATAGCACTGAGGGAACGGGGAACTTCTTCCTTTATCATGGCAATCTTGCTGTACAGGAAAACCAACTTGCAGTACAACAATTACTTCAAAT
>JASBZJ010000186.1 GCA_029983495.1 Porphyromonas sp. | reverse complement strand
ACTCAAACAAACGCTCCGAAGTTTTGATCTTTTCATCAGGAGAAAAATAAAAATGCCCTTGAACAAATTAACTACCTATTTCCACCCCTCACAATGGAGAACAAAAAAACGGCAAACATGTATCATGTAGGGGCGGACCTGCGTGTCCGCCCGAACCCAAACAAAATGATGGCGTTACAGTTGTAACCCATCAAACCGCTCCCAACGGTAATAATTACAACACGGGTGGGCGAACACACAGATCCGCCCCTACAAATCCACAACTCGTGCAAAAGCAGCGATGTTTGTGAGTTTTACTAGCAGGTGAAATATCGAACGATTCGAAGTAAGATGTAGCTTCTTCGAACATAACAAGTAAAACAGCATGCATAATAGAATTAAGTTTCGCATGGTTAAGGTTGAGCAATCTATTGGTATTTCAAAGAGTTTGGTTAACTTTGCAAACTAGATGGACAGAACAATTAATAGATAAGAAAAACTATGACCAAATCAGACTTGGTTGCTGTGATAGCACATAAAACAGGCCTAGAAAGAGAGGAAGTGAGTAGAGTAGTGGAAGCCTTTATGGAAACAATTAAAGGTTCGTTGCTCGAAGGAAAGCATTACGAGTTACGAGGATTCGGTTCCTTTATAGTACGCGAACGTGCAGCTAAGGTAGCACGAAACATTACTAAGAATGAATCGATGCTCATACCCGCACGTAGGGTGCCTGTATTTAAGCCATCGAAGAAGTTTACGGAACTTTTTGACGAGTACGATAAAAAGAAATAAACAATAGTAGTGGGTGCTAATTGAATTGTTTAATAGGTGTGTTAATGCACCCTATAGATAAACGTTTTATTCCCACTATAATATAGAAGTAACATAATCAATCAATAATTTAGTATGCCAAGCGGAAAGAAAAGAAAAAGACATAAGATGTCTACACACAAGCGTAAAAAACGTCTTAGAAAGAATCGTCACAAGAAAAAGTGATGTGCATTTGTACTTAAAACGAGTGTTCTAGTAGACAGCGATTTAGCGAATAGGCATACCATTATAACGACCTAATTGTTTGGGCGTTTTGGCTATGTAGTTGTTGCTAGTATTAAACTTGCGTATGCTTAC
Organism: Porphyromonas sp.; assembly: GCA_029983495.1. GTDB lineage: Bacteria > Bacteroidota > Bacteroidia > Bacteroidales > Porphyromonadaceae > Porphyromonas. The sequence continues at coordinate 2,476 of JASBZJ010000186.1, read as the reverse complement.
CTTTGCGTTGCATCGCTTTGTCGGTAGCTACTAGTACACTTGTTTTTAGTATTAACCCATTATTTGCGAATTTATGGATAGCAGTGTAATAATTGACGTAACAAAAGAGGAAAACGTCATTGCGCTGCTCGAAGATGGTAAATTAGTAGAGTTACAGCGCGAACGACGTAACGACCCTTGTGCCTTGGCGGATATATTCCTTGGTAGGGTTTCAAAGGTCGACCGTGGGTTGAACGCCGCTTTCGTAAATATTGGGACGGATAAAGATGCTTTTATCCCTTACAGTGAATTGGGGCAGGCTTTTGTTTCGTCGATACAACTTGTTGAAAAAATCGATAACGGAAAACAACTTAATTATGCTCCAATAATAGCACGTTCCCCTGCATTGGATCCACGTGGTAATATCGAGGATGTTCTAAAAAAGGGGCAACGAATGCTTGTGCAGATTACCAAAGAGAAGATTAATACGAAAGGTGCTACGGGTTCGAGCGAACTGTCGTTTGCTGGTAGAATGATGGTTCTCGTACCTTTTAGCGATGGGGTATCGATTTCGCAAAAAATAACCGACGACTACGAACGAAACCGCCTCTTGTCGCTCTTGGAATCGATTCGACCAAAAGGATTTAAGATTGTTGTGCGTACATTTGCTTACGGCAAAACGGTTGCAAGCCTAGATAAGGAACTTCAATTCCTACTTAATGAATGGAAGGTCGCAATGGATAAGTTGGCTCGCAGTAAGCACCCTCAGCGCATACACAGCGAGCCTGATCGTGTTATTTGTTTCCTCCGCGAATCCTTCGATAGTAGTTTTAAGCAAATCGTAGTAAACGATAATACGTTATACCGCGAAATAAACGACTACTTACAGTTTTTAGGTAAGGAAGCAAGCGATGTACAAGTAGAACTTCACCAGCAAGCCAACCCTGTATTTGATCGCTTTGGAATTTCGAAGCAGATTAAGACTTTGTTTGGTAGGGCTGTAACTTACAAAAGTGGTGCATACCTTGTAATTGACCCAACTGAAGCGATGCATGTTATTGATGTTAACAGTGGTTCGCGTTCGCGTAAAAGCACCGATCAGGAAGGTACGGCCTTTGAAGTAAATATGTCGGCTGCTGTTGAAATAGCAAGGCAATTAAGGCTTAGGGATATGGGGGGAATTATTGTGATCGACTTTATCGATATGGATGATGCCGACCACAAAAATGAACTCTATAAGAAGATGGAAGAGCTTATGGATAACGATAAAGCTGCCCATACAATTCTTCCCTTAAGTAAGTTTTGCCTTATGCAAATTACACGTCAGCGTGTGAGACCTGCCGTAACCGTAAAAACCGAGGAGGTTTGTCCATGTTGTAATGGTACGGGAAAAACCGAATCATCGATTTTAATTGTTGATGAAATTGAACAACAACTATCGGCTCACATAGCTTTGGCTAATTGCAAAAGGTTGTACTTACATGTTAACCCATTTGTGGCTGCATACCTTATTAAGGGAAGTTTTGGTAAAAGCCCTGTTGCTAAGTGGAATAGTAAATATAAGGTAAAGATAAAAGTGGTTGAGGACCAAATGATGCCTTTCCTTAGTTACAAGTTTTACGATAAAGAACACAAGCAAATTCTCTTGTCATAGGGATATTGATGAACGAAAAGTATCCGTCTCAACGTTTAGAAAAAGCCGTTGATCAACTTTCGTTATTGCCCGGTATCGGACGAAAAACCGCTCTCCGGTTGGCTCTTTATATGTTACGCCAGCCGGAGAGTGTTGCTAAGTCCGTTGCGTTGGCAATAACCGACCTTCGCGAAAACGTTTGTTATTGCATACATTGCCATAACATAAGCGACGAGCCTATTTGCGATATTTGCAACAATCCCATGCGCGATAAAACAACGATTTTAGTGGTTGAAAATATTCGCGATGTTATGGCTTTCGAAAAAACGGCTAGTTATAGTGGAGTTTATCATGTATTGGGGGGAGTAGTTTCGCCAATAGATGGTGTTGCTCCTAGTGACCTTGAAATTGATTCGCTTATTGAACGTGTTCAAAACGAAAACATAAAGGAAGTAATATTAGCAGTTAGCCCTACACCTGAGGGTGAAACAACAAGTTATTATTTATACCGAAAGCTTAAGGATTGCCCAATTAATCTTACTCGATTATCGCGAGGTATTGCTGTTGGCGATGAATTGGAGTATACCGATGAGCTTACCCTAGCACAGGCACTAAAGGATCGAGCCTCGTTTAAATTGCCTTATTGAACCCCTTCTTCTTGTTCGCCCTTTCTATTTATGCATCTTCGCCATTTTTTCGATAAAAATCTTCGTTTACGTCGTTGTGAAAACGAAGATGCTAGGCTTATTTACACGATTGAAAACGATCCCATTTTGGGGCAATCGAATACACTTTACGAACCTTTAGCTCATTTTCAAGCACGCGAAATTGTTAGTGCTGGTCATTCCGAGCTTGCTTCCAATG
>JASBZJ010000185.1 GCA_029983495.1 Porphyromonas sp. | reverse complement strand
TACATCAGCAAAGCTCACTTCTCCGTTCTCTGATTTTGATTTTGACAGTGTAGCCATATTTCCTTCTTTTACGACTTCGGACAATCGAATTAAGCATATTATTACCAAATAGATAACAATAGAATAACGATGCTTACCGTGCAAAGGGTTTCAATTAGGGAAAAGTCCGTGCTTTGAAAAAATAATTGTAACTTTAGGGAGGCGACAGAGGCAACTGTCGCTTGATGTGGTATACGCCCCCTAATAATCTAGTGCTCGAAGAAAGGGGAGTTCGTATTTATTTGGTTCAAATCCCTTATTGAGAGGAAAGGGGATTGTTAGGCTTTATGTTGGTAACAGGGTAAAGTATGTGGACTATATAGCACTAAAACGGCAAATAGTTACCTGTCCCACTTTAAGACAACGAAGTTATAATTTAAAGATTGTAAGGGGCGATAAAAAAACTCCTTCCAAGATTATTTTTATCATACGTATGACAAAGGCAATAACATTAGAAGAACTTAAAAAAAAGTTTCACGATGGAATGACCATCATGGTAGGAGGCTTCCTAGCAAATGCAAGCCCCGAGCGGATCATTGATGCACTTATCGAAAGTGGTGTAAAGGATATAACGCTCATTTCGAATGATACTTCTTATGTCGATCGCGGTTGTGGCAAACTGATAGTTTCGGGGCAAGTAACCAAACTTATAGCTTCGCACATAGGCACTAACAAGGTAACAGGTGAACGCATGAATAATGGCGATCTCGAAGTAGAGTTTAGCCCTCAGGGAACATTAGCCGAACGCATACGCGCTTATGGTGCAGGCTTGGGTGGCGTACTTACCGCAACAGGACTCGATACAGACGTTGAAAAAGGCAAAGAGAAAATTATTGTTGATGGCAAAACCTATTTGCTCGAAAAGCCATTGCGCGCTGATTTTGCGTTCCTCCGCGCTCAGGAGGGCGATGAAATAGGGAACCTTGTTTACCGAGGAACATCACAAAATTTTCAACCATTAATGGCTATGGCTGCCGATACGGTAGTAGTGGAAATCGATGACATAAAGCCTCGTGGTACTATCTCTCCCGAAGCGGTTCACACCCCTTCAATATTTATCGATTATATTGTTAGCGATAAATAAACCGAGTAGCAGTACTTTATTTAATAAAACACGAGTAGCATTTTAAAAACTATATACGTACCAACTTATGGCAAATAAACGTTCGATGATACGCTTGCGCATGTCGCAAGCCGATGCACATTACGGAGGGAACCTTGTTGATGGAGCTCGCATGTTACAACTTTTTGGTGATGTAGCAACTGAATTACTCATACAACAGGATGGCGATGAGGGGCTATTTTGTGCCTACAATAATGTTGAGTTCCTTGCCCCCGTATTTGCGGGGGATTATATCGAAGCCGAAGGCGAAATTACCCATGTAGGGAACACGAGTCGAAAGATGGTTTTCGAAGCTCGTAAAGTAATTGTTCCTCGTAGCGATATATCAGCTTCGGCTGCCGATGTGCTTGAAGAACCTATTGTTGTTTGTCGTGCCAAAGGCACATGCGTTGTACCCAAAGGAGCACAACGCAAAAATAACGCTTAAGCATAAACAAAAGCTTTATTACCCTTTAGCTAGACTAAATTGTAATCATCGATTTTTAGCACCCAAAGAACTATGGAAAAGTTGATTATAACCGCAGCCATTTGCGGAGCCGAAGTATTAAAAGAACATAACCCTGCCGTACCCTATACCGTTGAGGAATGTGTAAGAGAAGCCAAAAGCGCTTACGATGCAGGAGCCTCGATTATACACCTACACGTTCGTTACGACGATGGAACTCCTACACAGGATAAGGAACGCTTCCGCATTATTATGGAAGCTATCCGTAAAGCTTGCCCTCGCGCAATTATTCAACCTTCGACTGGCGGAGCTGTAGGGATGAGCGATGATGAACGGTTGCAACCAACCGAACTAAACCCAGAAATGGCAACCCTCGATTGTGGCACATTAAACTTTGGAGGCGATGATATATTTGTAAACACCGAAACTACAATAATGAACTTTGGTAAGCGAATGATTGAGCGAGGTATTAAGCCTGAACTAGAGGTGTTTGATGTAAGTATGATTGAAATGGCTTTACGAATGCGCAAAAAAGGCTTTATTACCGACCCCATGCATTTCGATTTCGTAATGGGCGTAAATGGCGGTATTGATGGTAGTATTCGTAACTTCTCATTCTTGCGCGATGCTATTCCTGCGGGAAGCACTTATACGGTAGCTGGCATTGGTCGCCACGAATTTCCACTAGCAGCTCTTGCTATTGTGGATGGAGGACATGTTCGCGTAGGTTTTGAAGATAATGTATACCTTTCGAAGGGCGTACTAGCCAAAAGTAATGGTGAACTAGTGGAAAAGGTTGTTAGAATGGCCAAAGAACTAGGACGCGAAATAGCTACCCCTGATGAAGCTCGCGAGATATTAGGCTTAAAACCCCTTGCCGAATAAAGGAAACCTAAAAACAATAATATATATCAAATAATAACCATGCAAAAGAAAGGCAACAAGTATGGTACGCACCGCGTGCTAGACCCCGTGGGAGTACTACCCCAGCCCGCAAATAAGCTCGATAATAACATGGATGAGATTTACGATAACGAAATCCTCATCGATGTTCAAACTTTAAATATCGATTCGGCAAGCTTTACCCAAATACACGAACAAGCTGGTGGAGACCCTGAAAAGATTAAGGAAATAATGCTTGCTATTGTAGAAAAGCAGGGCAAGCATCGCAACCCCGTAACAGGAAGCGGGGGGATGCTTATGGGAACCGTTGAAAAAATTGGCGATGCCTTAAAAGGAAAAATCGATCTTAAGGAAGGCGATAGAATAGCCACATTAGTTTCGCTTTCGCTTACCCCCTTACGCATCGATAACATTAAGGAAATCCGTGCAGACGTGGATCAAGTAGATATCGATGGAAAAGCAATTCTTTTCGAAAGTGGCATTTATGCTAAATTACCCGACGATTTACCTGAAAAACTTGCACTCTCTGCTCTTGATGTTGCTGGAGCCCCCGCACAAGTTGCTAAACTTGTAAAACCAGGTGATACAGTGCTAATTATTGGAGCTGGAGGTAAAAGCGGTATGCTTTGTTGCTACGAAGCAAAAAAACGTGCTGGAGTAACAGGTAAAGTTATTGGTCTTTGCCACTCGCAACGCAGTACCGACCGACTGAAAAAGCTAAACTTTTGCGACTACGTATTCTCGGCCGATGCTACAAAGCCTGTGCCTGTAATGGAAGAAATAGAAAGAATTACCGATGGAAAAATGTGTGATGTTACAATTAACAATGTAAACATTACTGACACAGAAATGACTTCGATTCTTTGCACAAAAAACGATGGCTTAGTTTATTTCTTCTCGATGGCAACAAGCTTTACAAAAGCAGCCTTAGGGGCCGAAGGTGTAGGTAGCGATGTTACCATGATCGTAGGGAATGGCTATACTAAAGGGCATGCCGAAATAACCTTGCAAGAACTCCGAGAAAGCAAAGAACTTCGCGATATCTTTACTGAACTATACGCCTAATAAGGTTTTGTAAAAACAAATTGTAATGTAATATAC
>JASBZJ010000184.1 GCA_029983495.1 Porphyromonas sp. | reverse complement strand
GAGAGGAGTCAACAAATGGAAGGCTTTTAAGGAACTTAACTCCTTCCATTTGATCTTTCATTTCGTTTGTACCAACATTTCGCCAAATAGCTTGTTCAAAAGCCTTACCTCGGTTTGCACTGCCTCGGTTATCTACAGTAAACACTACATAACCTAATTGTGCCATGTAAACATCCCAACCCGAAGCAGAAGCCATCCACCCCTTTTCTACAAGTTGAGCATGAGGACCTCCGTATACATAAACTATAGTGGGATATTTTTTATTAGCATCAAAGTTAATGGGTTTTATAAGTCGATAATAAAGTGGGGTTATACCATCGGCAGCCGTAATTGTACCCATCTCGATTTTTGGAACATTGTAACCTTCAGTGGGATCCTTTGCTACAAGCAGTTTACAGCTTTGCTGGATACTTTTACCTGAAAGCCCACGAAGGGCAACGATGCGAGGTGTTGTAAGCGAACTGTAATTATCTACAAAGGCTCCGGCCGAACGACTATATTGGGTGTAATGTATCCCTTCCTCTGGTGTAAGATCTGTTAAACTCTGACCACTAAGCGAAACACTGTAAAGACGCCGTTCGAGGGGTGAGGCTTTTGTTGAGGTAAATAATACGGCATCACCCTTGGGTGAAAATCCTTCTACACTAAGCACCTCCCAATCGCCCTTGGTAAGCTGAGCAAACAACTTTCCTGTTAAATCATAATGATATATATGATAGTATCCATCTCTACGCGAAACCCACAGAAAATCTTCTGGTTCATTAGGTAGGAATATAGGAGAAATGCTAGGGTCGAGATATTTTTCCTCCTTTTCCTTAAATAACACCCGAACAAGTGGTCCCAGCTTTCCATCGTACAAACCCATCGAAAGCTCGTTTTGCGCCCGATTAATTTCGGCAACTAGTATTCCTCTACTATCGGGCACCCAAGCAATATTAGTAAGGTAATGCTCGGGGTCGCCACCCGTTTGCAAATAAGCCGTTTTATTTGTTTCGCTATCAAAAACTCCAATCGTTACATGGTGACTTGGTTCGCCTGCCATTGGATAGCGTAAAGGCTTAACTTCAGCCTTATGGGGTTGATAATCAACTAAGGGATATGGCTTAACCATCGATTGATCCATTCTGTAAAAAGCCACTTTTTTGCCATCAGGGCTTATGAATACCCCCCCTTCTATACCAAATTCTCGCTGATGAACAGCCTCACCATAAACAATTTCGTCGCCTTTATTTTGGGCAATAGGCTTATAAATAGCTTCGGTTAATACAGGTGTTGCCCCACGCACATACGTTAAAACTCCACTTTGGCTTCGCATTACCGCAACTTCGCCATCCTTGCCATACTCCACAGCTTCGAATACTTCGCCTCGGTGATCCTGTTTGGGGAACCAGCTTACTAATTGTTGAGCAACAACATCAATAACGTAATATGCCTTTAATCCTTCGAATACCATGCGGTTTGTTCCTTTTATGGCTGTACCATATGGCGTGTTTCCATAAGCAAGCTTATCTCCTTTTATTAAAATCCCTAACCCATTTGTATCAATCAGCACTTTGCTACTACTATTTCCAATGGCTTGCCCCATAAGGTTGCTACCATCAATCCAACAAAGTTGTTCTTTTAGCCATTGCGTTGCTGTAAGGTTCTGTGGATAATAGTTTTTGAAAAAGGTTTTTCCACCAGGTGTTACATCCTCAAGCGTAAACGTTTTATTTTGTGCATAAACAGAAGTTGTGTTTACCCCGAAAAGGAGGAACGATCCCAAAACAAGTTGAGCTAAACTAGCATAGAGTTTTCGCATAATGTATGTACTTATATTCTATATTTTCGATTTGCTATATTACCTATCCTCGGTGTTTTCTCCAAATACCTGTACCCCCCGAGCTATATGGCTACGCCGAGGCTTTTGAAATGATTTCCGATTGTAAAGCCTATCCGCTTCAAATGGCTTCTCGTTTGCGAGGGTATTTGGGGTAAAGTTCTGGTGTGTAAAGGTTTTTTTATTAGTAGGCGTGTACTGTTTTGGCTCCAATTTTAGCTGTTTGTTTTTGCTCGCAACATGCTCCTTTTTCTTTCCCTCAAAAAGCTCGTACTTACGAAACTCACACTCCAATTCGCCATTAAAGAGTTTTATTTTTGCCCCCTGTGCCAATCCTATATTTCTAAACAACGAAACTGGCGAAGCTAAAACCCAAGCTGTATTACCCGTATAGCCATGCTTTAGCCTTTCGCCAATTCCTCGGTAAAGAGCTTCTAAATCCTCATGCGTAATACGCTTACCATAGGGAGGATTGGTAACAATAAGCATAGGCGATGCCGGTGGTTGAGCCTTAAGAAAATCAGCTTGCTCAATAGTTATTGCACGCCTAAAATTTGCATTTATAATATTGCCTGTTGCAATACCAACTATTCTAAAATCTCTATCGCGAGCTATAATAGGTTTCATTATGGCAACCCGTTTAGTTTCCGCTTTTATATTGTTCCATAACTCTTCATCGAAGTTTAGCCAATGCTTAAAAGCAAAATCCTTACGGTAATAACCTGCCGGGGTATTACTCGCTATCATTGCAGCTTCGATAGGTAATGTACCCGACCCGCACATAGGGTCGAAGAAGGTTACATTACCATCATAACCCGCTAGTTTTAGCATTCCACTGGCTAAAACTTCGTTAAGAGGCGCTGCGTTGTAACCTGTTCGGTAACCCCTATGGTGAAGCGACTCTCCACTACTATCGAGCGAAATAACAACCTTCTTTTCGCTGATGTGCAAGTGAATAATAATATCAGCTTTCCGCGAATCAGCAACTTGTAAATTATGCGGATAAGCACTTTCACGGTCGTAATCACGGATAGCATCCTTTACTCGATATAGAGCAAATCGGCTATTAGTAAATAACGTGGAGAAAACGGCAGTATCGATAAAAAAACTACTATTATGAGGCATAATCGTATGCCAAGGATACTCCAAAGACTTTTGATAAAGCTCGTCAGTGTTACTTGCTTCGAACGATAAAATTGGAACCAAAACCCTTAATGCACACCTAAGCCTATAATTCGCTCGATATAGCATAGCCTTATCGCCTCTGTAAGTTACGGCTCGCCGTGCTACTTTTATATCACTTGCTCCCAACTGTTCTAACTCAGATTTAAGCACTTCCTCCAAACCAAATAGTGTTGTTGCTGTTTGGGGGAATACACCTTCCATCAGTTCAATAGGGTTATTAGATCCTTTTATAGAAACGTTTTGTGATTTTTCGGAGGAGGGGTTAGCGTATTGCATAGCTGGGTCTCTGGGTTGTGTTTTCCTTCTTATGAAGTTACTACAAAGGTAATCATTTAATAAGTAAGCAAATTGGTTATTGTGCCTCTCAAATCAAGGAAAGAATGCCTCGACCCTATTTTTTACTCCCGAGTAAAATTGCAAACAAACAAAAGTCCCTTGCACAGTAAGAATCTCCATTTTGGTAATAAGGTAGGGGTTCAAACTCATGCTCCTTATTTTTAAGGGTATCAATATCATTACCAATGGGAGCAGGTTGAGGGGTTACAACCGCAACATCATTATCTTGTTCAACACCTGCGGCGGTATGTCAAAACTCTTGTTTTGTTTCACCCCCAATTTTTTGCTTCGAC
>JASBZJ010000183.1 GCA_029983495.1 Porphyromonas sp. | reverse complement strand
TAGTTGATTAAACGCTCGGCGGTAAGCGGTTCCATTAAAATCGTTAAATACAAAAAATCCCCCTTAGGTACTTTACTTTGGGGGATTCTTTTTTTTGGGGGGGATGAAATCGTCAACACCATGTGGTGGAGCTTTAAGGGGTTCAACATGAATAACTATATGGGTGTGTTGCCCGAATCGTTTACGGAGTGCATTCTCTATTATCATAGTAATATTGTGTGCTTTTTCAACCGTCATGTTACCATCAACACGAATATCTACTTCAATGGCGGCATTGCTACCGATACGTCGGGTTCGTAAGTTATGGGGGTCTTCAACCCCTTCAATGTTACTTATTATGCTAATTACTTCGGCCTCGATTTCGTCACCTAAATGTTCTTCTGAAAGCTCGCGTAACGAAGGTAATCCAAGCGATACACCAACATAAACAATAAAGCCCGCAACAACAAGTGCTGCTATAGGTTCGCATAACAACCCAATACCCCCAGCTAAAATGGCTACTGCTACACCAATTAATGTAGCCAGCGATGAATATGCATCGCTCCGGTGGTGCCAAGCATTGGCCATTATAGCGTCGCTATGAGTTTCTACTGCAACCTTTTTCGTGAAGCGGAATGCAAATTCTTTAAGTATTTTTGATATAAAAGCTATAGCAAGAGCAATGTAGCTGGGCTTTGGGGGAAGTATTCCTTGTGTAAAATAGCGAACTACTGTTTGAACGGCTTTGGCTCCAATAAATACGCCCACGCAAATCAACATAATCGAAATAAATAATGTGGCAATGGTTTCGTATTTACCATGTCCGTAGTCGTGGTCGTTATCACGTGGTTTATTCGAAAGCGAGAGGAAAATATATACCACAAAGTCGCTTAGTAAGTCGCTTAACGAATGTACAGCATCGGCAATAAGAGCCGACGAATTTCCGTATATACCGGCAATGAACTTAATGGGGGGTAATACTAGATTTATTACCGAGCCATAGAGTGTAACGCGAATTTTTTTATCCATCAATAAAATTAGGTTCCCTTAAACAGAAGTCTTGTTAGGCAAAAAAACGCCAAATAGTTGCAACTAGGGTTGTAACTATAAATCCCATAACGAGAGGTAAAATAGCTGATACTAGGGTCCATTTATGGCTACCCGTTTCCTTATATATCGTATAAAGTGTAGTGCTACAAGGGTTATGTAGCAAACTAAACAGCATTAAGTTTACAGCCGTTAGGGTAGTCCATCCCCCTGCAACAAGTATTTGTTTTGTTACGTTTAGTGAATCGGCTTCAAACATAACACCATTTCCAGCTCCGAGTTCAGCAAGCTCGGGAACAACAAGTACGGTAAGCATAAGAATTGTAGGAATAACAATTTCGTTAGCGGGAATAGCAATAATGTAGGCTAAAAGTATAATGCCATTTAAGCCCATTAGCCAACCCAATCCGTCAAGCCCATTTATTGCCCATTCAGCAAGTGTTATTCCATGAATTTGTAGGTTACATAATAACCATATTACAGCACCAGCAGGAGCGGCAAATACTACTGCACGCCAAAGAACAATTAGGGTGCGGTCGATAAGTGATGTATAAATTGTTCGCAGTAGTTGTGGGGGTCGATAGGGGGGAAGTTCGAGATTGAAGGTCGAAACTTCGCCTTTAAGCATTGTTCTACTTAGCAACCACGACGAAAAGAACATAAACCCAATCCCCAAAAGGGCAATACCCAATACAGCCACAATGGCTACCGCAGACGAAAGTTGCTTGGGCACAACTGTGCCAATAAATATTGTAGCCAAAAGTATTTGAGTAGGCCACCTACCATTGCAAAGAGAAAAGTTATTCGTTATTATGGCAATTAGTCTCTCGCGTGGGCTGTCGATAATTCTAGTTGCCACAACACCAGCTGCGTTACAACCAAACCCCATTGACATGGTAAGTGCTTGCTTTCCGTGGGCCCCACTCTTCTTGAATAAGGGATCCAGATTAAAGGCAACGCGTGGCAGGTAGCCAAAGTCCTCCAAAATGGTGAATAGGGGAAAGAATATAGCCATTGGAGGAAGCATTACCGAAACAACCCATGCTGTGGCAAGGTAAATACCGTCAATTAAAAAGCCCGTAAGCCAATCGGGGAGTACAGTTGCTAAGTTTGTCTTTAACCATGGGTAAAGGTTGGCTACTAAAATATCGCTAAGCCATTGCGAGGGGTAATTCGAGCCTACAATAGTTATCCAAAGCACTAGGGCAAGGAGAGCTATCATTATGGGAAAGCCCCAAATTTTACTCGTTAAAATACGATCGATTTTTCGGTCGAAAGCAAGCGGGTCTTTACCTTTATTATTGTGCACTACGGCATGAGCAATGGAAGTTGCCTTTTCATAAAGGTCTTCAGTTGCAAATGATTGGGATTGATTGGTAATATAATTGTTTTGGCTATTGCTCCAACCATCGGAGGTATGTAGCAAATTGTCGATAAGTTCCTTTAGTTGTTTCATCCCTTTGCCACTACGTGCGGCAGTACCAATAGTTGGTATGCCGAGTTTATCAGATAAAGCTTCGAGATCCACAAATAGTCCATTTCGCTTTGCTTCATCCATAAGGTTAACCACAAGTACAACCTTTGGGGTAACTTGTAATATTTGTAGTACAAGGTTTAAGTTTCTTTCGAGCCGAGTTGCATCAGCTACGACCAAAGTAAGGTCGGGGGCACCCGAAAGAATATAATCTCGAGCTATTTGTTCGTCCTCACTTGTTGCGTTTAGCGAGTATGTTCCAGGTAAATCAATAATACGGTAATTACTATTCTTATACTGAAAAGTACCTTCGGCACGCGAAACTGTTTTTCCAGGCCAATTACCCGTGTGTTGATGTAGCCCCGTAAAGGCATTAAATACGGTTGATTTGCCTGTATTGGGGTTACCAGCAAGGGCAATAATAAATTCGTTGTTCTTGTTCATCGTATAAAGGTTGAAAAAGAATAAGATACTTAGGCTAACGTCAAACGGATAATTATAGATGCTTTAGTGGAGCAATTCAATTTTTATCGCCTCCATTTGTTCCTTTCGTAAAGCAATAACAGACCCTTTTACGAGAAAAGCTACAGGGGTTTGTAGTGGGCCCACCAAATATATTTCAATAATTGATCCAGGAACAAAACCTAAGTCGGCTAGCCTTTGACGGCTCACTTGGTTTACGCTACTACTTATGGCAATAACTTTTGCTTTTTTACCTTTAACCAGTTGTGTAAGATTCATACGTGTGGCTGGGATTAGTTTTCAGTTTTTTCCTCTTGAACAGGCGATTCCCTTGGAGGTTCTTTCTGAGCTTCCGTTTGTTCATTTGTATTGTTCGCTTCCTCTTTGGCTTTGCGTTCCTCTTTGCGCGAAGGCATTCCTAGCATTTTCCTATCCCTATCTGTAGGGTTCCATTTTTCGCCGTGTCGTTCCCTCATACGAGCAATATATTCCTCATTTAAGTTGTGCCGTTCCCTACGCTGTTCCTGTTTTGTATCGTTTTCAGCCTTTTTCATGCTTTCAGGTCTTTGTTCGTAAAGGGGGAGCGCATTTAATCTCCATCCTACTTTTGTTGTAAACTTTGGTTTTACTTCAATACTTTTAGGGTAGTAGTAGGTATATTCTGCTTTTTGCGAAGGGTATATTGCTTCG
>JASBZJ010000182.1 GCA_029983495.1 Porphyromonas sp. | reverse complement strand
TACGTCGGTGTTATTCGTTCGAATAAACTGACTAGAAGGAACAACAACACGAGGTTCATAAGTATGATGCATCGAAGAATGTACACCACCACTTCTAGCACTCGAATGATTATTTGGCGATGGCAGAACATATTTCGAACGCCCTGTTACACTCGAACGCCGTTTTTGAATTCCCATTAGTCTTAAATCGCGCGAAACGGTAGCTTGGGTGGCTTTTACACCCCGTTTTATTAATAGATCGAGAAGCATCCGTTGATCCGTAACTTCCTGCTCTTGAATGAGCTTTCGTATCAACTGTTCTCGTTCAGTTTTTCGTAACGACATCTCTTTCTCTTTTTATATAATGAATATAAGTTTCTTTTTCAAGGTAAGCATATTTTGCTGACCTTATTAGTTTAATTGCGAAGCGTAAAAAGTAACTCTTTCCAAACCCATTAGTTTTGGAATATGGAAATATAGAGTACCTTTGAAAAGTATTCATCATACTCTCGCTTCTTTGATAGGACACAGCGGGATGGAAAACGTTTAATTACCGTGGAAAAGAATTATTGGAATAATTATAGGCAACTTTCAGTTTCGGAAATTAAGCTCTTGGAAGAGAATAACTGCTCCTCGTTAAACTGGGAACTTATTCAAGTTGAAAATGACTTTGATTGCGCTTGTTTAAAAGGAGTTACGTTCCAAGGCGAATGTTATATTGCTACGCAAAACAAAAGCCATGGCGAAGGCATTTTCAATTCCCTTATAAACTCTTGTATTATTGGTTCTGGAGTACGTATAAATAATGTTTCCCAGGGAATTTATAATTACCAAATTGGGAAAGGGGTAATTATTGAAAATGTGCGACGTATTGCTTACCAGCAAGGCGCAACATGTGGCTTAGGAACAGCTGTTTCGGTACTCGACGAAATGGGTTCGCGTTCAGTTCCATTGCTCGATTGCTTAACAGCCCCACTTGCTTATATATTTGCTTTTGCAAGGCATAAATCGATTTTTACTGAAAATCTTTTCGCTTTTGCTCAAAACTATGTAAACCAATTCATGCATAATAATACGCATGCCCTAATTGCCGATAATAGTTTTATAGCCGACTCGGGTGAACTTCGCAATATATATATTAAGCAAGCATCTACCATTACCGACTCACCTGAGCTATGCAACTGTGTTTTACAAGAGTCTGAAATAAAAACTGGAACAGTAGCACATAACCTTGTTGCCGTTAATGGTAGCATTATTGAAGAACATAGCACACTGCACAACTGCTTTGTTGGCGAAGCTTCGCATATAAGTGGCGGTTTTTCCGCTCACGATAGCCTTATCTTTAGTAACTGTTCACTAAATAATGGCGAGGTAGCAGCAAGTATTCTAGGTCCACACTCGGTATCGTCGCATCGCGCTACGCTTCTGGTAGGTTGTTGTGCAAGCTTTTTTAATGCAGGTAGTGGAACTAACCAAAGTAACCACCACTATAAACTTGGTCCCATGCATTATGGCATTATGGAACGTGGTTGCAAAACAGGTAGTAACTCCTATATACTATGGCCAGGTCACATTGGCGCATTTAGCAAAGTTATTGGGAGCATTGATGTACGCCCCGACTTACAAAACTTTCCTCTTTCAGTAATTGCTGAAAAGAATTCGGGAGGAGCTTCCATTTCACCAGGTATACAACTCGCCACAATTGGGTTATTACGCGATGTTTCAAAATGGAAACATCGCGATAAACGTAAGCCCGAACAAACTAATCCACACGATGTTATCGACTATCGCTTACTTGCCGAACCTCTTATATTTCGTATTATGAAGGGGTATGAGCAACTCAAAGCTCTGAAGGAAAGAAACCCCGAAGCAAGCCACTATACACTGGAACGCTTAAACTTGTCGGCTAGCGAGTTAACGATGGGTATTACATGCTATAGAATTGCCCTAATTGTTTATCTATTACAATCGGTTGGCGCAAAAACATATGCTCCAATACAACCAAGTTACGACTTACTTGGTGCATGCATTCAACAGCACGAGCTAAACACTATTATTACCCAAGTTGAAACTGGCAACATTCATACACTTGAATGTTTTACAAAAGCATTATATGATTCGCTTAGTACATCCGTTCCCTACAATGTTTATACTATACTCGAACTACTCTACCCCGATTCAACTACACTGGCTGAACAAAAGAAAATGCTAGCTGTAGAATTTACCACTAGCATACAACAGATGCTTAAACTAGTCGAGAACGACGCACGCGGCGAGCTAACCCCAAAACGGTTAACTGGCTTTGGCTTACTTACATCAAACCCCGAAGAAAAAAGAAACGAAGCTTTATTCCTCCGAAGCAACTATGCGCAATTGCCTATCCTCAAAGAAGTAGAGGAGAAACTATATTCACTACAACAAAAAATTGAACAGCTATGAAAATAAAATCCATAATACTGTTGTCGCTAATGCTACTTTTCGGAAGTATTAATTGCGTTTATGCACAAGAATTGGTTGGTACATGGAGAACCTCCACAACATTACCAGATGGAACAGATCTACAAGTAACCGCTATAGTTCAACCCAATGGGGCTTACTATAAAGCTACCTTATATAGCAACTTCGAAAACAACCCTCCTATTACAGTAGATGGTATTACATTCGATGGGCTTAACGTTGCCTATACAAATAGTGATGGAAGTTGTAGCTTTAATGGCACTATGTATAACGATAACATAGCAGGCACCTTTGTTTGGGGCACATACACAATAACTCTTACATTTTACAAAAGTGTTCCCAACATGCTTTCGCAGGAACTTCCAATATCATCATAGTGTTACTTTTCCGAATGATACGGCAATAAAAAGAGACTAAAACAACAACTAAAGGCGGACGATAGACACACCCATCTTTTGTACGAACATACCACTCCTTATTTTTCAAATGTCTATGTAGGGGCGGATCTGCGTGTCCGCCCACAGGTGGCAAACGAAATAATGACGTTACGGTTGTAACCCATCAAACCCGCTCCCATCGATAATAAATTACGATACAATGTCGGGCGGACACTCGTGGTTCACCCCTACAATCTCCCTTAATTAAATGTTCAAATAAATGCGCTTATTACCAAATAGATAATAATCTATAATGATACTTGCTACCGTGCAAAAGTCGCATAAATATATTATCTTTGCGATGTGGAAAAGTTGCACACAATAAAAGGATTAGTAAACAATTACGTGCAAGGTACCCCCCGTTATGCTCATTAAGAGTAGCTTGCTATAATTTGGTTTGAGTAAACTGAACTTCGCGTAATAAATAATTGGACTTGTGCAGAAAAGCGTTATGCTTAAAGATAAACCTTAACCCTCCACACTTTTGAACATAATAATATGCCTATACAGCAAGGGAAACTATCCAATCGTATTTGTCCCGATGGAATGACCATCGAAGAATGGCAAGTTGCACTTCGGGAAGAAGCGGCTCGCGAAAGTGATTTTAGTATTGAACACCTCGATAATAACCGTATTTGGGGCGACTACCTAGTGAGTCACGATGATAGTTGTTATAAAATTGCCTTCCGTGGAGTACAAAGTGATAGGAACTATTGTTCGTGCCTCGATTTTCGTAACAGTGGACTAGGTACCTGTAAACATATCGAAGCCGTTATTCTTAAGCTCAAAGACGAAGTTCCAGGTTACCCATG
>JASBZJ010000181.1 GCA_029983495.1 Porphyromonas sp. | reverse complement strand
TAATAATCAACTAGATATGCAACGATTTAGCCCGATTATACGTGCAACAGTCTCAAGTAGGAAGTCTCAGCTGTGTAAACACAATTCATTAAGCTGTAATAAGACCTATCACATCGAACTTATTTGACCATTATTGAGTTCAATCTTACTCAAACTGCGGGGAAGCACACGTTTTCCAGTCATAAACCACTATATTTGTAACAAACAACTATTCTAGTATTGTGTTATGATGAAAAATATTACAACCGTTTTTGCATTTGCATTTCTTTTTGTGGTAAACCACTGTAGCTTATATGCTCAACAAGGCAACAACGAAAAACCACAAATATTGCGTATCGAAGGCGAAAGTAACGACCTCGGCAAGGAAGTTTACGAGTATACCTATAACACAGAGGGACAACTTAAGACGATTATTTCGACGCAACCACAAAGTTCTTATAGTATAAAGGAAGAAAGAAGCTACGACAACCAAGGGAGACTTGTGCGAATTGAGGAATGGCAGTGGTATAAAAAGAAGAAAACATACTACCCCGCTAACCTTTACGATTTTACATATAATCGCCAAGGGTTCCTGTCGCTCGCAGAAAAGAAAGTTAATGCTGGAGGCGAGTATGTCGAGTATGAGGATACTTCGTATGAATATAATAGCAATGGGTTATTGGTACGTGAAACCGTGTATGACTACAATAACGATATAGATGCCCGCAAAATAGAGTACCAGTATAATGCTCAGAATAAACTCATTCGGTGCGAAGTATTTAGTGCCAGTACAAATGGCAACCAAGCCCTTATATTACACGATGCTCGTAACTATGTATATAACAGTAAGGGGGAGTTAACATCAATTGAGTATGAAGTAGTTATTGATGGAAAGTTGCAAAAAGATAAAACTCGGGTATATACTTACGACTCATTTGGAGAATGTATTAAGGTGGAGGATTTTTTGGCAGGCGTTAAAACCCCTGCCGTAATTTACACTTTCGGATATGACAAGCGTTTTTTAGCAAGCGATATTTTTATTGTAAACCCCTACATAACAAGTTTACCCGACCTTAAACCCATGAAGTACATGCGGACAAGCGTAAAAATAGAACTTGTTGATGTAAATGGGAATCGAACCGAACATGCACATTATCAGTATCAATATAGCCATATTGCACCGCCTCAGCCTGTGCAACCGTTTATTGCACTCAAACATGCGAACCCTAAAGGCGACCAATTTATTATGGTTATTGAAGCTAAAGGCGAACTCCGTTTTGAAGGAGTAGTTTTTGATCATAACGATGAAATGGGCTATCCCTTTTATCGAATTCTCGACCCAAACAATATAAAAATATGGGGTGAAGTAACCAAGCTCGATGTTAGCAATCAGCGAATAAAAATGCTTGACGTTACTGCTATGCCTTCGCTCGAAAACCTTAATTATATGGGAAATAATGTGGGTAAAGTTGACTTATCTAAGAACCCAAACCTAACTACGCTCAACTGCAGTGTTACAGGTATTAGTAAGCTCGAGCTTAGCCATAATCCCAAGCTGGTGAATCTTAATTGTTCAGGGAACCAACTTACCGAATTAGATTTAAGCCATAACACATTACTCGAAGGAGTTGTTTTCGAAGGAAATAAGCTTACGTCGCTTGATGTGAGCAAGAACAACAAGCTAACTTACTTAGCTTGTAATGACAACCTAATAGAATCCATAACCTTCCCCGAAAAAAATGTACTCGAGGTGCTATATGCACACAATAACAAGTTAAAGACAATACCAACCCAGCAACTCCCTTTGCTTACAGATTTGTATTGTAGTGGTAACGAATCTCTTTCGGCTATCGACCTATCAAACAATCCCAAGCTTCGCGAGTTTGCTTGCGAGCAAACAGCTATTTGCGAACTTAATTTTTCAAATAATCCCAATCTTTATACTTTATACTGTTATAAAACGAATCTCGAAAAATTAAACCTCGAGGGATTAGCAAAACTAACCGTTGTAAATTGTGCTGAAAATCCTAAACTTACAACTTTAAACGTAACTAATTGCTCTGCCCTACAAAAACTTTATACCGACCGAACCAACCTTTCGGAACTAGTGCTTAATGGATGTAGTTCGCTTAATATACTTTCGGTACATACAAATAAGATTAAATGCGAACAAATGGCTCATATGGTAACCACATTACCCCAAGCGAATGAGGTTGCAAAGTTTTTTGTTATTGACACAAAAAACAAAGCGGAAAAAAACGAATGTAGCAAGCAAACCGTAAAGCTGGCAACCGATAAGCATTGGAACGTTTTGGACTATGCGAATGGCGATAATAAATTCGAAGGGGTGCCATTTGAAGGATTCGACTATGGTTATGCCATTTTCACCGAAAACACCAACAATTCACTCTATTGTTACAAACAGCCATACCAACTAGTTATTGGTCGAGCCACCCCAAATAGTAAGATCTTGTTGTTTAACAGCTTAGGCAAATGCATACAGGTTGAGCATGCAAATGCCCTTGGTAATGCTATGTTCAATACTACTATACTAACGCACGGCACCTATATTGTACAGAATAATAAACAAACAATAAAGGTTTGCTTGTAGCAAAGCTATTCTTTTTGTTGAGAATCATTTGATTGATAGTTTAATTCAGCTGGGTTAAATAACTCGTTTAAGGGAAGTGTGTCAAAAGCTCTTTGCGGAACAAAACATTTAGCGTACAATCAGGGGTATATACTGGTTAATACATTTGTGACTAAGAATAAAGCAAGTACTCAATCGAAGTCAAATGGTGGAAGAAATGCAGTAGTTTGTACTTTTGACACACTTACACATCGGAATACGTGGTTACTACAAGAAAAAAAATCAAACAACCATCATTTTGTCAAATAATTTATTTACTTTTGCGAATAAGAAAAGTATCTACGCACTAGATGCGTAAGGTATAGCTAAAAGATCAATAACAACCAAAATTAGAACATTTCTTATGAAGAACTCGTTCCAAATTTTAGTTCTAGCTGCTGTAAGCACGCTTGTGTTATTCTCGTGTAGCAATGGAAGGACAGATCTAAAGAATCAAGCCTGTAAACATGAAGGTGAATTCAACACCGTTTACGACAATCTACTTAACCAAGTACAAAGTTCCTTAAGACAAGGAACCGAAAACAATGTAGCGGTTAAAATGCCAATCACAGATGAAGAAGTAAGCTTATTGCTTACAGATAATGGCGATTTAAACCTAGATGCAACCACAAAGTTTATTGTAACAAAGACAAATGTTGGTGAAGATGTAGCACGTTGCTCTGCAGAAGTTTTAAACGAATTTGTGAACACAATTACCAAGACTCCAATTGCTAACAAAAAGCAAGTGATGTCGACTATCGTGGAAAAGAAGAAGCAACAGTATAGCCTCGTTGCCACTGAAAGAAGCAAAATAGATCTTTCCGCTGCTGCTGTAGCAATTTCATTGGATCCCAAACCTATCGGTCTGATTATTCTGGATGATGGAAAAACACCTCTTGAACTTGCCCTTAGTGATTGTGCAAGAGCTAGGGACAGAGACCTTAAAGCACTGAATATGAATACTGGGATTGAGGCTGTTTGCGGTGCTTTATTCGTAATTATAACGATGGGTCCTGCGGCACCTGCAGGTATGAGACCTTTGCACGGCAGTAAGTCAGATTATAGGTTGTTATCTATTTGGTAA
>JASBZJ010000180.1 GCA_029983495.1 Porphyromonas sp. | reverse complement strand
ACTCTACTATAGCCCCTAATTAGAGGGGCTAAACTCATACTCCTTATTTTTCAAAGGTCTCCTAATTGTTCCATACGAGACCTAATATTTTTCTCTTTCATTGCATATTTCCTTTCACGGTGAAAAAGAAAAATATCTATGCTAATACTCGTTTGTTTGTTTTTATTGTTCCTTCTTCCTTTCGTTATTTGATTTAAATCTTGGAAAAAATACTCTACCGAGCTTCTCTAACATCAACCGAATACTCGAAGAAAATCATTACAATAAAAGTTAGTATCCTACTTATTTTTTATCAATTGGGTTACTCCATAAAGCACGCTAATAATGGGAAGTGAAAATATAAACACATAAAGAGGAATCGGGATCTTCTCTATCGATAATGACATGAAGAGAATAACACATGCCACAACTAAACTGATAACAAGACGTAATACGGCAACAAATAGAGAGCCTGAAGCATAAACCTTTGCTCTATTCTTATCTGTTACTTTAAAAGGGTAGTTGTATACTTGTGGGTATTTAGTCAAAACTCTAAGAAGAGTATTAATGATTATGTTACCAATAACAAAGTACCATAATATGTTCTTACTTCCCCAAGAATCGACTTCTCCATTAAAACCATAATGTGCTGGAATCTGAGAAGGGATATTCTTGTAAAATGCAATAAAAAAAAGTAGTGTTACAACTACAACTATTGTCGAGTATGTATTGATTGTTTTCACCTTTACCTTTACAATAAGTTCCCTTCCATCAAACGGCATCGACACAACTACAAACCCTCTCCCTCTAAGATTAAATCCTAGCGGAAGAGGGTTTAATGTATTAAACTATGATAGTAATAGGCTACCTATAATTAATCAACAAAGGTAACCCAGCCATGCACGTCTTCTTCATCGCCGTATTGTATTGCGCGAAGTTTGTTATACAACTTTTCGCAAATGGGACCAGGTTTTCCGTCTTTCGAAATAACGTACGACTTATTTTCGTCGAGGTCATCAACACGTAAAATGGGGCTAATAACAGCAGCTGTACCACATGCACCAGCTTCTTCGAATGTAGCAAGTTCTTCTTCGGGAACATGGCGACGCTCAACCTTCATGCCCAAGTCCTTTGCTAATTGGATAAGGCTTTTATTCGTAATACTTGGAAGGATTGAAGTGGATTCGGGTGTAATGTAAGTGTTGTCCCTAATACCAAAAAAGTTTGCAGGGCCACACTCATCAATGTATTTCTTTTCCTTAGCATCGAGGAAAAGGCATGCGCTATAACCTTTTTCGTGAGCAAGAACTGTTGGAACCATACCTGCGGCATAGTTACCACCCACTTTTAGCGTACCTGTTCCTAATGGAGCAGCACGGTCGTATCCACGCATAATAGCCATGGCAGTTGGCTTGAAGCCTTCCTTAAAGTAAGGGCCAACAGGGCTAACGAAAATCATAAACAAATATTCAGGAGCAGGTTTTACACCTACTTGTGCACCTAGCCCAATAAGTAGAGGCCGTATATAAAGCGATGCACCGTTTTCGTAAGGGGGAACAAACTTTTCGTTGAGCTTAACTACTTTATGAACCATTTCGGTGAAGAGCTCTTCAGGTACAGGTTGCATAACTACACCTTCAGCCGAACGCACCAAGCGTTTTGCATTTTCATCAACACGGAAAAGGCGGATCTTATTGTCCTTGCCACGATAAGCTTTTAAGCCTTCGAAGGCTTCTTGCCCATAGTGTAAGCAAGTTGCAGCCATGTGCATGGTAACGTTTTCGTCCTGCGAAACTTCAATTTCGCCCCACTTCCCATTGCGGAAGTAGCATCGTACATTGTAGTCGGTTTTGTAGTAGCCGAAACCTAAGTTTGACCAGTCTATTTGCATAGCTTTACGTAATTATTATTGGTTGTTTATTTCTTTGTTTCTCGTTCTTTTTGTACCTCTTCTTTAGGGGTACTTTATTATTGATTCGAAGTGTGCCATGAGCAATTACATTACCATCGCAACACATTATCATATGTCGTAACAAAGGTAGTTAAAAAAGCATTACCAGGTATTGAAAAGCGTTATTCATCGTAAAGGATTTTGTTATAACAAGTGTTTTTGAGTGTACAAAACGCTGAGCGGTATTTATCGGCTTGTAAAGGTTAGTGCTTCAACATTAGGACGGGTAGTAAGCTTACCATCGTAATAGGCAAAGTTACCATTAACCATGGTTGCGAAAATACTTGTCGAAAAAGTAGTTCCCTCAAAGGGACTCCAAGCACATTTCGAAAGAATTTTATTACTGCGTTCAACCTTTGTTGGGGTGTTAGGCGAAATAAGCGTAAGATCCGCTTTATACCCTTCGCGTATAAAACCTCGTTGAATAATACCAAACCGAATGGCAGGGTTATGACACATTTTAGCAACAGCTTGTTGCAAGGAAAGTATACCTTGCTTAACAAGTTCGAGAATAACCAAAGCTGCAAACTGAATAAGTGGTCCTCCGCTGGCTGCCTTTAGAGCACCGCCTTGCTTTTCTTCGAGTAAGTGAGGAGCGTGATCTGTAGCAATAATGTCAATCCAATTACTTTGTAAAGCTTTCCGAATGATATCACGGTCGGAAGCTGTTTTTACAGCTGGGTTCCATTTTACAAGAGATCCTTTTTCCGAGTAATCGGCATCGGTAAACCAGAGGTGTGGTGTACAAGCCTCGGCTGTTATCTTTTTTTCAGTAAAAGGTAAATTGCTTTTCAGCAATAAAGCTTCCTTGGCTGTTGTAAGGTGTAGAATATGCAAATGTGTACCATATTTGGTTGCACGTTCCATAGCTTCAGCCGTACTGCGATAACACGCTTCTTCGCTCCGTATTAAGGGATGGCAAGCAATGGGGGGATCGATTCCGTAACGTTCAATGAAAAATTCCTTATTTGCCTGAATAATGGGTTCACTTTCGCTATGTATGGCAATAACTTTGGGGCTTTCAGCAAAAAACTCGTCGAGTGCTTTTGCTGAATCCACTAGCATATTACCTGTAGATGAACCAAGAAATAGCTTATATCCAGGGAAAAGTGAAGGATCAATTTTGAAAATATCCTGTGCATTACTGTTTGTTCCCCCTACATAGAACCCATAATTTGCCCACGACGTGTTACTAGCTCGTTGCCGTTTATCCATTAAAGCTTCATAGTTTATGGTAGCAGGCTTTGTATTTGGCATTTCGAGATAGCTTGTTACACCACCCGCCACGGCAGCTTTGCTTTCACTTTCGATATCACCTTTGTGTGTTAAGCCAGGTTCGCGGAAGTGAACTTGATCATCGATAATACCAGGAATAAGATATAACCCCGTACAATCGATAACCTTGTTGGTTTGTGCTAAAATATTGTTTGATACTTCGGTACGGTAAACCTTATTAATTGTTCCATTACTAACAAGTACTGACCCTATATAGCTTTCGCCCTCATTAATAATTTGGGCATTGTGTAGTAAAGTTGTTTTCATACTTATTCTATTTGTTTTGCTTGTTTCCTGTTATTATTGTTTACTGCTTTGGGAAAACGTTTTGAGTGTCGCCAAAGGCGAAGCTTTAATACCCCAGTAAAAGCTTCGCCGAAAATAGACGAACTCATTTTACTGGTTCCTTTTTTTCTATCAACAAAAGTTATTGGTAGCTCTTTTATGCGGAATCCTAAAAGGTAGGTAGCATACTTCATTTCAATTTGAAAAGCGTATCCCCG
>JASBZJ010000179.1 GCA_029983495.1 Porphyromonas sp. | reverse complement strand
TTTGGTATAACGTACTTTGTATTGGTATTACTTGTTAAGGTGTGTTTACTATTGTATTCACGTTCATAATCAGCAGCAAATCGTTCAAGGTAACCTATGGCTACAGGTTTTTTCTTCATCGAGTGGTACACACACTTAGCTTCGCACTGCTTTTCCTGAGGACAAACCCTACCACACACCGCTGGTAACGAGCTCGTTTCGCGTAACACTTCAGCTGCTTTAAGGAAATTACCAGCTTCGATGTTTTTTATAAATGTAGGGATATGAATACCTACAGGGCAACCTTGCATACACGAAGGCTGAGGGCAATCCAAACACCTCGAAGCTTCGAGTAAGGCCTGCTCTTCGGTTAACCCTAGGTTTACTTCAAGTGTTAACGATTTTGTTCGTTCCTCAACAGGCGATTCGTTCATTACTACACGCTCGGTTGAGGTTCGTTCTTTGGGTTTCTTTTCCTTTCGGAGTTGCTCGCGCCACGTTTCGTTACGCCTTTCCTTTATTAAATCAAGATTCAAATTCTCCATAATGCTACAAAAAAGGCTACTTAACTACTTTAGGTTTATAGGAGTTCAGTCGCATAAGCAACTCATCGAAATCGACTTTATGAGCATCAAACTCGGGGCCATCAACACAAACAAATTTACGTTCACCACCAACGGTAATTCTACAAGCACCACACATTCCCGTACCATCAACCATAATAGCATTTAACGACGCTTCGGTAGGGATATCATACTTTGCAGTAAGCTGAGCCACAAACTTCATCATAATAGCTGGGCCAATAGTAATACACTTATCAACCTTTTCACGAAGTATAACTTCCTCAACCCCTGCAGTAACTAAACCTTTTTTTCCACTACTGCCATCGTCGGTCATTATTATTACCTCGTCGCTAATCTTCTTCATTTCATCTTCAAGTATTATTAGGTTCTTACTACGAGCAGCAAGAACAACAATAACACGGTTACCAGCATTATGAAAAGCCTCAACAATGGGGTACAAGGGAGCAACCCCAACACCACCGCCAGCACAAACTACTGTTCCGACCTTTTCGACTTTTGTAGGTTTACCTAATGGGCCAACAACATCGTGCAAGTAATCGCCAACTTCGAGGGAATTAATTTTTTGCGACGATTTGCCTACAGCTTGTATAATAAGGGTAATAGTACCCTCTTTAAGGTTACTCGAAGCAATAGTAAGAGGAATACGCTCGCCATCGTGGCTAACACGAACAATAACAAAGTGCCCTGGCTTACGAGCCTTTGCAATGCGAGGTGCTTCCACGCGTAGCATTACAACTTTTTCCGAGAAATACTTCTTCTCTACAATGCGGTTCATTTCCTATATTTCTAATAGTTTAAGTGTGAATAACTTTATAATACTAAAACATATTTGCATGTAATCGAACTCGTTACCTGAGGGAGCAATAAGCTTTGTTACAGCAATCTACAAGCATACTACAACCCTGGCCAACTAGTAATATTATCTTTTGGTTGTTGGCGTTCTATATCATGCTCTATATCATCGGGTAGATTAAAGAAAAAATCTAACCCCGTAAATGCTTCCAATTCGGCAATTGAAATGGCATACGGTAATAACCTTGTGGCTCTTTGTGGTTTTTCATGTTCAACAAGGAAAGCCATACTACTCCAACCATTATTTTCTTTTTTCAATAATGCCATCCAATAATACTTGGGTACAACTATTTTATCTGCACTTCGCTTATATTCAATTTGATTGCTATTAATAGTGCCACCTTTAGCAACATACAAAATATCGTTAGCACTAAGCTTTCGCCCCCATGCTTGCACAATTTGTTCCATTTGTTGCCAAATACCTTCGTTAAAAGCATGGCGTTGTGGACTCATATTGGTATAGTAGAAGGTCTGCTGATTAGCTTCGGCAGAGAAAACACGATCGAAACTAGCTACAAGGTGACCTCGTGCAAAAAATTTTTTTTCAAAGTCATTCCTAACAACTTCATACTTGCTAGGTATTAATGGATCCCATCCCCAAGCTTCACTCCGTTTAGTTTTTATCTTATTTGTTTTTGTATCGAAGCTAAAACATACCCAACGTGCATGCCGAGCTTCTACATTATACTCAAGCGAGTAATTTACCTGTTCGCCATTTTCAACGTAATGTGTAACAAAATAATCGTTACCGTTCGCACTCAATCGGGGTAATTCCATAAGCGTAACATCACCCAATATAACTTCGTTACCATACTGCGAATGATTATTGCCTTTTGCGCCTTGCTGAATAAGCGTATAGTTACTAACAATAGCCCCTCTTGAAGAAGATAACGAAGCCGTTAAAACTTCTTTTCGTTCCTCTCCTTCGTTTTTCGCAATAGTTAGTATAATCGCATGTTCACCTTTAGCTCCATTCTGCTTCGAAATCGATGCAAAACTATTGTTACTAAGTTCAATTTTCCAATTATTCGAAGCATTAACCTTTAGCAAAAGTTGCCCACCATTACTTGGAATAATCGAAGTTGAGCTACCCTTATTGTCGGTTAGTTTTATTGTGTCCTCTTCCAACAATGGGTTATGTTTGTTAGTATCGCCACAACCTGTAAGTACCCACAATAAAACACAACAACACAATGCCCTCAGGTTGTGCATTCCAATTCTTGCAGACATAGTTATTGAATAATTAAATGGAGGGGAGCTAAGAGAGAGCAATTAAACATTGTCGAAGCTCCGCAACTTGGCGAGATATTTACCAATAATATCGAACTCGAGGTTAACTATAGACCCCACCTCGATGTTTTGAAAGTTAGTATGCTCAAAGGTATATGGGATAATTGCCACTTCGAAGCTATTATTTGTGGTATTGAAAACGGTTAAACTAACACCATTTATAGTACAACTACCCTTTTCAACTGTAGTATAGCCCAGCTTTGCCATTTCTATATCAAATGGATATTCGAAACGGAAAAAGTAGCTACCACCAGCAGCACGTTTATCGGTACATTTTCCCATACCATCAACATGCCCTTGAACGATATGACCATCTAAACGACCGTCAATTTTCATACTTCGCTCAACATTAACCAAATCGCCTTCCTTAAGTTGACCAAGGTTCGAGCGATTTAATGTTTCCTTAATAGCAGTTACCGTATAGTTTCGACCTTCTATCGAAACTACCGTTAAGCACACACCATTATGTGAAATACTTTGGTCAATAGCGAGTTCATCTGGGAAAGGATTTTCGAGAGTAAGATGAAGATTTTCCTGATCTTTTACGAGTTTAACAACCCGAGCAGTACCTTCTACAATTCCACTAAACATAGTTTTATATTGAACGTAATACTATTTTGAATTCTTATATATAAAAACGAACTTAAGGCAAAAGAGCAATTAAAAACACTTTAGTATACTCTATTTTCGCATATCATGGCTCCCACAAGATCGGCATAACTACTAAAACCATTTTCCTCGGTATAAGCTTCAATCCCTTTGGCAACTTCAACACATGCTCTAGGATCAACAAAGTTATAGGTACCAATCTGCACTGCTGTTGCACCAGCAAGCATAAATTCAACGGCATCTTCCCACGAAGCTATTCCGCCAAGCCCAATAATAGGTACATTTACTCGCTGCGCAACTTGCCAAACCATACGCACAGCAATAGGTTTTACGGCTGGTCCTGAAAGTCCTCCCGTAATAGTACTTAACTTTGGGCGACGTGTTTTTACATCAATAGCCATACCCAACAATGTATTAATGAGTGAAATACTATCGG
>JASBZJ010000178.1 GCA_029983495.1 Porphyromonas sp. | reverse complement strand
TACCAGATAGGATATAAAAACAATCAGTGTTGTTGCTAGTCCTAATGCGTATTTTAAACAACTTTCGCCCTGTTCAATACTAGCAATAATCCATGCCGAACGTAACAAAACGGAGTGGCAAAAAAGTAAACCATATAGAAGGTAGCTCCAGCGTTGAATAGCCTTCCACCGCTTGCCCCCAAGGGCACGATGAACCTTTGTGAACGATGTAACCCACAACAATAAAAACAAGGCTACCATAAACAGACCAATAAAGAAGGCTATATTCATGAGCAATTCGCTTTGTGGATTGATTATTGCTCCATGAAAAGCTCCCATGGATTCTCCTTTAAAAATGTAACGAAGGTTTGTAGGGGTAATATGGATTATTCGTGTTATAGCATGAGCAAGCACCGAGAAGCCAACCATAATGGAGAGTTCCTTACGGATAGTCATCAATTTGGCCACCCAACGGTTTTGCGGGGATAATGCTCCCATATACATGATTAGAATTAACATGGGGAACGAAAAACCATAAATATGGACAAACTGAGGTATTATTTTACGTAGAATCGGTATTTTAAAGTAAGCAAGTTCGGGGTGACCCAACATGGCAAAAATACCAGAGAGTAAACCATAACCAGCTAATAGACCTACAACCCAATAGTAAATAGGGGCATGTTTTTTTATGGAGGGTTGAAGTACAATCGCTAAAAAGGTTACAATAAAAAGGCTCCCAATTAGGGGGATATAGTCCGAAACGAGCCCAACAATTAGATTGAGAATTTGAATCATAGCTATAAATTTGAGTTTTAATACTGTTTGTTATTTGTTGCAAAAAGCAACTTACGTGCTAACCTCTGCAAAGTTATATAATAAATAGAGACCTATGAATAGCGAGGGCTAAAAATAGAATTCGCTCCCTCCGAAGAAGGGTTTACTGAATGCTACGAAACAAACGATGAGCCTAAAGCCTCCTTCAGAAAATAGCATTACTCGCTCCAACCTTGGAACACATGCGTTCCAAAGTTGGAGATGGGGCTCTCGTTGGCAATTGTAGTACGAATAAACGTAGCTACTATATGCCGAAATCATAAAAAAGGGGCAAACCGTGTATTTGCCCCAACTATTACCAGAGTTCTGTCCTCAACACTTCGCTCTACGGAATAACTTTTGCCATTCGCATAAAGTTCATGTACGCATATACGCACCCTTCTTTCTCAAACTCAGTATCTCGAGACTGAAACATTCTGCAAAATAACCTTCGGCAGTTGCCGAAGAAAACTTCTCTTCAAATCTTTTTGTAATAAGAGACTGTTGCAAAAGTCAACAGTCTCAATAAGTAAATGCGTTGGCTCATTACATGGAGAGGTTATGACTCATCGTATACCAAATGAATAATATTAGCTCAATAAGCTAGTTCAAGCTTCTTTGTTGTACCATCATTTAGTACAATAATGTTTACACCATTGGTTAGTGTGTGTTGCTTTTCACCTTTAAGGTTATAGATTGCACAAATAGAGGCATTGCCTTTCACTAACTGAGAAGAAGTCAGTTCTCCATCGTAGGGTAGCGCATCTTCTTCCGACTCGCCCCGTTGCATAACTCTCCAACCTTTATTCTTCGCAACAGTAACTTCATTGCGTGTGCAGTCGTTACGTTCTTTATCCCTTGGTGCGTATTTGTTTACCACAACAAGCAAGGAGCTAGAAGGTTCGTTAGGGCTTGAAAGTGCTTTAATAAAGGCCTTCATTTCGGTATTGCGGATAGCATTTTCCCACATAAATATGGTTTGTAGGTGTATGCTGGGACTTGGTTT
This sequence comes from Porphyromonas sp., assembly GCA_029983495.1. Lineage (GTDB taxonomy): Bacteria > Bacteroidota > Bacteroidia > Bacteroidales > Porphyromonadaceae > Porphyromonas. Next base: position 1,963 of record JASBZJ010000178.1, on the reverse strand, counting down.
AATTGAGGTTATTTTATTACTATAGCACGAAAGTATTTCGAGGTAATAAAGCTTTGATAAGTCGAGTTCGGTTAGCGCATTATTCTCGAGCCATAAGTTTTTTATAGAACTGTTTTCTGCGAATGATATTTGTGTTAATCCACATTGTGATGCGGAAAGATCTGTAAGGCGAACATTACTACTTAGGTTTAGCGATTTAATATTGGGGTTACCGTAGCAGTTCAGTTTATTAAGGATAACAAGGTTTTCTACCCTTAATTCAGTAAGCGCATTATTTGAACAATTCAATTCGATAAGCGAAGGGAAGCGATTTATATCAATTTCGTTTAGTTTATTCGAATAACATTTTAGTATGAGCAATGGTGCCGAGTGTGGTAATTTAAATGTCGAAAGCCGGTTTTTGCCACAATCAATCCACTTAATATTTTCGTTCTTGCTTAAATCGAGAGTTGTAAGTTGGTTGCTTTGTATATCGAGCTTTTCGAGCTTAGTTGCTTTGGATAGATTAACCGTAGTAAGCTTTGAATCGGGAACAATAAGCTCCTTAAGAGAAGGATTTTCACCCAGGTTCAGTTCCGTAATGGCATTACGCTCAAGGGTTAGCTTTTCTAGTTTTTCATTATTACTAATATCAGCACTTGTAATGCCCATATGGGTAGAAGTAATAGCCGTAACCTCGCCTACTATTTTTATGGTTCCTAATGGATTGTTGCTTGTTGCTTCGGAAACAGTGTATCGAGTTTGCGATGGGCTATAAGCTTCCTTTACCCCAGTTAGGGTAACATCGCCTTTAGCTTCGAGTGCAATGTTTATATACTCGCCCGCCTTTTTATTGTGCTTTAACACTATGGTAGGCGTATTGTTTGAGGGTTTTACTCCTGGTTCGGGGTCACCATTCTTTACACAATAAACCGTTGCCTTCCAACCTGGCTCGGTGGAATTACACCTAAAGCCTACCGATAAACAACCATCTTCAGCTGTAGATGAAACCACAACAGGTAGTTTTGTGGGGTTGCCCTTAGTTTCGAAAAGAGGTGTATGATTTTTAGGCCAATGGTACTGGTATTCGCCTTCTTCGTTAGGATAATTATCAAGCGTTATTGCTCCGTTATAAATTTTCATGTGGTCGAAGCTACCCAATTCCATTTTTTCGAACACTATAGTTACGTGGTACTTGTTGCTGGGAACTTTAAACTGAACAATGGTAAGCGCAAGATTGCCTGGCATACCTTTTTCCGGACCACCAGCATCGTAATATTCGCGCGGTTCACCAGGAATAACGGAATAGTCGAAAACAGGACCTTCGGAATAGCTGTGGAAAATCCATCCCCCTTGAGCTAATAGATGAAGGGGTAAAAGCATTGTTAAGGTCAAAAATAGTAGTAGTTTAGTTTTCATTGCAATATGTATGTTTTTGGGTTCTGTAGAATACCTTTTAATAAATACTTGGTCGCTGTATTGTAGTTTTCTTTTTAACCGAAAACAAAGGTAAATACTTTTACCCTACTTTACTTCTTAGAGAAGCAAAAAAGCGGGTGGAAAACAAACCTCCACCCGCTTACAGCGTTTGTGTATTGCTCGTGTTGTTAATTAAACATATGCAACAATAACCACTAACCACTAACCGAACTATATACTAGTTACTTATCGCACATAAACATGGGGTCCCAAGGGGGTAATAAAGTAGCCTTTTTATTAAGTAACGCTTTGGCTCGAGGGGTTAGATACTTTTTATCTACAACAATCCTAAAGGTGTATTCATCAAACCACTTGTCCGTCATGATAAGATGCCCTTTATAACCATTATCAGCTCCCCAACTATTTTCAACCATCCATTTTGTAGGCTTTCCATTTTCGTCGAGGTTAACGGCCATAAGCGTCATGGCATGCGTAGAACCGCTAGCTCCTGTAGCAATACGTTCCTGTTTATTCATGTTTAGCGAAGTACCAATAAGCGAAGAAT
>JASBZJ010000177.1 GCA_029983495.1 Porphyromonas sp. | reverse complement strand
TTGTATTCTTCCCGTGCTATCTTCGAGTTCCACAAACGAGGCTTTACCCATAATACGACGGCTCATAATTCGTCCAGCCATAGCAACTTTCATAGGCTCAGCATCGTCGCTGAACCTTTCGTGAACCTCTTTAGCATGGGCGGTTACTACAAATTCGTTAGCGGGGTAAGGGTTTAATCCTAAAGCTCGAATTTCGTCAAGGCTTTCGCGACGCGCAATTTCCTGGTCGCTTAAATCAAAAAGATGCGGATCCATTGTTTACTACAAAAAGGTACAACTTTACTTACTTGGATATACTCTATACTCCAAGTATCAATGCAAAAGAGTTCCGAGGCTCTCTTAAGCTTTTCTATTTCTCGAGGAGTACAATAAGTATACTCCCTTGCAAAGGTAGCTTTTTATTTCCTGAATCTAAACATCACACCCTTAAAACGAACCAATTAGAGCCACTCTTTGGCATTTTAACAATGTACAATTTGGAGGGCTTTACGCCTATAAATGAAGATGCAGAAATTGTCATTGGGTTATAACTATCCTTGATGCATCAGCACTACGGCGTTCGATGCGTTGTTTTAGAGAGGATTTCCCGAAATAGTATGTTAATGAAATAGATACCCCCATATCTTCGCCCCATGACTTGCTCCAACTTTTAAAAGAAGGTGTTTGGGTTATTGATATACCCCATTTATGAAACTGATTGTTTATGGAATGTCGCCATGCCGAATAGCCCCATAGTGAAACTATAAAATTCTCGCCAATCGATTTTCTCATACTCACATTGAGTTGCATTATACCTACTCGCGTAGAATACCCCCATTGCGATGGTGTAGAATAGCTTAAATTAAGGTCGGCTGTCCAATTATGTTTTTCCGACAATGTTAAAGCATTGCTTATGTTTGCTGAGGCAAACAAGGTATTTGAGTACGGATTTTTTGCAACGTTGAGCAACTTTGTTTTCTTGTTTAGCATAGAATAGCTAATGGTTGTATTTCCACTAAAATACCACCAAGGGGTAATATCTACTCCATATGAAAGAGAGAACCCTAATGCATGGGTATTCCCATAATTATAGGTTCGTTTTGCAATTATGTTATCGTTCTCAAGAGTTGGTATTTGAAGGGTCTCATCTCGACCTATGGAGTAGTATACTTTGCCATACATCTTTTTATAGCGGATCGCTAAGGATTGATTGATGTAATTTACTGGTTTGAGTTTTGGGTCTCCTTGTGTATATGATGTAGTTGAATACCATCTCTTAAACGGAGAGTAATAGACAAAATTGGAGTAATAATTTGACGTTGATAGCGAATAAGCCAATGACAACTCTTCTTTACTCCATAATAAGTTTAAATATGGCAGAAGAAACCATTGGTTACAATAGCTACTCACAGGTGTTTGGTTATATGCGCCATTAGTATTATAATATTGGGCATATACCCCACCGTAGAAAGTTATTGAATGGGGAAACTCGTAGCCAATCAACGCGTATGGGGTAAAATTTATTTCGTTATACTTTAGGCTTTGATTATCAAATGTTAAAGTAGTTGGAAGTTTTATTATGTTGTATAACTCATTATATAAAACCTTTCTATATACCAGTTGCGAACCTGCGTATAGTTTTAGTTTTGCTATTATAGGGATTCTTGCTTTTATCTTAGCTTCATAGCTATTCGTTTTCATGGGCAAACTTACATTATAATCCATAAAAACAGGGGTATACTCAAGGTCACCACGACTGTAGGTATATGAGGCTTTATTTTTGTAATTACTCCAGAGTCCAACAAGTGTCGCAGAAATCCATGCTTCATTAGCAAATCGTCCTTGATAGTAAAGGGTACTTGCTAGATATTGATCGTTATACCTACTATCTATTAATCCTATAAGTGTTGAGTCTGAAAAACTTTTCGTAAGAAACTTAGTCTCCAATTCTGTGTATGGATTTCCATTATAACTATACAAGTCAACTGAGGCTCCAATTTTTTGTTTTGGTGTCAATTCGTATTCAGTGGTTATATTGAAGTCATACTGTTTCCGTTTCGTGTTCTGTTCTTGCTTTTGTTCAATACTTTGTTGGTTATGGAAATATGTTGTATTCTCTATCCTTTGTGCGTAATCAGATAGGTTTCGTGCTCCGAAATAAATTTGCGTTTGCCATTTGGGTGTTTGATAAACAATTGTACTACTCCCAGTCTGTTTCCAGTGTTTTGTTTTGATTACTTCTGCGCGCAACGACCCTTGCAAGCCGACATTATCGTCATTTATGTTGAGATCGATTACCGCACAATCATTATCTACACCATAATCCAATGGTGGTTGATATAAAACTTTTACTGAAGATAGTTTGTCTGCAGATAGCGTTCTTAAATAGCTAAATAATGCCGGAGGAGAATAATATGTGCGACGACCATTAATAAAGAATACTACACATTTTTTTTCAGCTACACGAAAGTTTTCATACCCTGCAGTAGTCACTAATGGAAGATATGAGAGGAGATCTACGATAGACCGATTACCTGTAATAGTTTCATTAAAGATCCTACATTCTATTCCACCAATAATATTTTTTGAGTGAATCGACTTTGCTAATGCAACAACTTCGTTGAGTGACTCAACCTCTTCTTTCATAATTATTACTTTTGGGATATCAGAGGTATTATTACAAACCAGAGTCTGTGTTTTAAAACCTACAAATGATAGATCTAAAAGACATGGAAATGAAAGGTTATTTACTTTGTAAGCTCCTAATGAATCTGTAATGGCAATAGTTAGGAGTGTGGAGTCAGGAATATGACGAATAATAACATTGACATTTTCCATAGGCTCTTTATTCTCCGAAAGGACTTTCCCATAAAACGGTACTTGTGCCCCGATTTTAAGCGTGGTTACAAATATCAGAGTATAAAAACACAATCCATGTGTACAAAGCTTTTTTAAAATCATGATTTTCCTTTACTATCAGATATCTTTTTATCCGTAAAAGTATATAGGCGCTTTTATTACTTGCTTTGCAAAAGTATTACAATAAATTGAACTCTGCAACTCACAGAAGGGGCGCATGGCATATTACAAAGCCTCCATTATAAGGCATGTAGTAACGATTAATTAACTTTGCATTGCCAAGAAAAAACGCATTATGCCAAATAACGATGAAGTGTATATGAAGCGAGCCCTCAACTTGGCTCAAATAGCCGAGGGGTATACTAGTCCTAACCCATTGGTTGGGGCTGTATTGGTGTACAATAATCAGGTTTTGGGCGAAGGGTTCCACCACCAAGCAGGTGAACCACATGCCGAAGTTAATGCATTTAATTCGGTACACCCATCGAATTACGATAAAGTACCCCTAAGTACACTTTACGTAACCCTCGAACCCTGTAGCCATATAGGTCGAACGCCTCCGTGTAGTGATCTTATTATTCAAAAAAAGATACAGCGAGTTGTTGTGGCAATGGAGGATCCCTTTGAAAAAGTAGCAGGACGTGGTATTGCAAAACTTAAAAATGCGGGTATAATGGTCGAAGTTGGTCTCATGGCAACCGAGGCTGAAGCATTGAACCGAGTTTTTCTTACCTGTGTGCGGAAACATCGCCCTTATGTAACCTTAAAATGGGCTCAAAGTGCCGATGGGTTTATCGATAGGCTACGCACTTCGCCCAACCAATCCGCATTCCGCTTTAGCAACGATTTACGGTTGCGCTATGTTCATCGGTTACGTGCCACACACGATGCTATTCTTGTTGGGGCAAACACTCTTTTCTTCGATAATCCCACCCTAACCAATCGACTATGGTGGGGCAAGCAACCTACACGCATTATTCTTAATAGCCGTAAGCACTCCCTCTTTAACCATAAC
>JASBZJ010000176.1 GCA_029983495.1 Porphyromonas sp. | reverse complement strand
AACCGAGCATTTACATCGGCTGTAAAAAGCTCGCCAGTATGTATGTATTGCGAAAGATCCATCTCCTGCTGAATGGCAATTAATGCTCCACACTTTTTCTTGGCCATGTTCATACTAGCAAGTACTATAGGCGCAACATAACGCTGTTCGTTAGGTTCGTTTTTATTTTCGCCAAAAAGAAAGGAACGTGCACGTCTCCACCGTTGCGACGAACCGAGCGAGAATAAGAACTTCCGAATTTCGTCCTTAAAAATAACTACCAATGCTACAGCACCAAGGCCTACAAAGTTGTCGATTATGCTACCCAGCATAAGCATGTTCATCTGCCGTGCAATAAAAAGCACCAACAGGAGCGCAAATATGCCATATAAAAGCGATTTTTTTGCACTCTTTACAAGTACAACATATATGTAATAAAGCAACAGTGCAATAATGATAATATCTATTGCATCCTTAAATCCGAAAGTTAACCAAAGTAATGGCATATTGTTGAGTAAGTTATAAGGCTTCTATTCTAGGGCCTGGCGTAATGCTGTTATTAACTTCACCGCTTCCACAGCTTCCTTAACATCATGTACACGTAATATATCAGCAGTATCCTGTAAAAGGGCAACAGTATTAAGTACTGTAGTTCCGTTTAATGCTTCATTAGCTGTTATATCAAGAGTTTTCCATATCGTACGTTTTCGCGACAGCCCCGTTAGTATAGGTAATTCTAAACTACGAAAGGCTTCACCACTACGACCAAGCAAGCGAAGGTTTTGTTCCTGGTTTTTCGAAAAACCATATCCTGGGTCAATAATAATATCTACAACACCGAGGTTCCTTAGTTGCTCTATTTTTCGAATAAAATAATCCAATACTGCAACTTCAACATTTGGGGTATAATCCACACTTTGGTGCATTCCATTAATTCCCCCTTCGAGGTGCATCAATACATAAGGTACACCTAGGCGAGCAACAGTAGAGAACATTGCTTTATCCTCGCCTCCCGAAATATCGTTTATAATACCTACACCATACACTTCCACACTCCAAGCAGCAAGTTCGCTATGAAAGGTGTCAACTGAAACGGGTACCGATGGATACTCCTTGCATAGTATGCTCAACACGGGCTCGAGCCTCTTCTTTTCTTCTTCAATAGAAGGGATAATTGTTCCTGGACGAGTAGAACAACCTCCTACATCAATAAAGGTTCCTCCTTGTTGAATTATTTCATCAATGCGGTTACGTAGTGCGTGTTCGCCCTCTTTCCGACTGCCTGCGTAAAACGAGTCGGGAGTAACATTTATAATACCCATAACCTGCGGTGTGGTAAGGCTAAGTATATTACCATTTACCTTAATTGTAGTTTGCTTCATTATTAAAACCTACTCAAATAAACTCTTGTAAATTAACAAACCTATTTTCAAAAGTAAGCAATTTGCCTGATATACCCTAATGGAGAAAAGCCTAGCTTATAGCAAAAAAGCAAAATAAAACACCTTAAAAGAATGGGAGCATACACTTCTCAGATTCGATCAAATACTAGTAAAGTTCTTTTTTTACAATAGCTAAACCTATATCGCTTCCTTGTTTAATTCGGTGAGCCATACCAATACCATCACGTATTGCACCCGCCAAAAATAAACCCGTAAAGCGTTCTTCAATAAAACGTATAGCATTTAAACGTTCACCACTATCAGGTCCATACTGAGGAATAGCCTTTTCGAAAAAAGAAAGGTGTACAAGCGAAGGGTCTAAGCTATTTGGTATACTTTGTATGTTATAAAGTTCATCTAGGGCAATGCGAATAATTTCGTCTTCGGTTTTGCCTTTCAACTTATCATAATCACGCTCGCCTCCCATAAACAAGGTAAACAAGCGACTATCATCGTATGGAACACGTAAAGCAAAACAATCCGAAGGGTATAAAATCCCCAATAAATTTCGTTTTTCAACCGATGGAACAAGCACACCAAACGACTGTGTATTATCTCCTTTATAATGGTCAAACCCTACAGCAACTTCCCATATAGGCGCATATCGGAGCGTTTGAATTGGAGTAAGATGAGGAGTTATTGAATTAGGAAGAATAGCATCAAGCTTGTCGCTACGAACAGTTGTTACGTAATAGTTAGCTTCAGTAACATGCTTTTCGCCATCAGCAGTAGTAAAGCTTACTCGCCAACCACTATTTTCGAGTTGCTCAACATGATCAATATGTGAGGAGAAATATATTTTTCCAACACGACTAACTTTTTCGGCAAGTGCATCTACAATAGTTTCTAATCCGCCTTGAGCCGAAAAAACTTCCTTAGTTGCAAGTTTATCTCGTGCGGTGCGAGGTTCTCGCATTTTGCGAATCGCTCCTTTAATAAAGCTACCGTACGTTTGTTCGAGAGCGTACAACTTAGGTAGAGCAAATTTTGTGGTTAACTTATAAGGATCACCAGCATAAATACCCCCTACAAATGGGTCAACAGCATAGTTTACAATACTTTTTCCCAAACGTCGTTCAGCCAATTTTCCAACACTTTCGTAAGGGTTGTTACCTTTTCGATAAAAAGGTTCACCAAGCACTTTAATTTTATCGCGAAGCGTAAACAAAGGAGTAAACACCCCCGAAATGGGTCCATCTGGCAAAGCTTTTAAATGCCCTTTAAAAAGTACGAGTCGTTTTTTTGCAGTTTCTGAGGCGACTTCAATTTCAGCATCAGGACTAAGATATTCGAATAGTTCAATTACTTCGGGATTTGAAATACTACTGGTGTTAGGACCTGTTTCGAAAACGTATCCATTTTGGGTTAGTGTTCGTATTTGTCCCCCGGGGCGCGAACTTGATTCTATAAGAATAAAAGGCACATTGTTTTGTGCTAATCGCCACGCTACCGATAAGCCGGTTATTCCCGCACCAACAATAATAACTTTGCTCTGCTCGTCCATAGCTAAGGTAATGTTTTAAAAGGGATATAACAGAAAGCTCTCCCCACCTTCGATTGTTCAATGCGCAAAGGTTAGGAGAGCATTTCTATATCGACTTCGATTAACTCAAAGCCTAAGAATAAATTATACTTACGTTTTTTGGATAAAGGGGAAAATGCCTAAACTTCGGCATTACCCGAGTTAGAAGCATTATCCATACTTTCAGCAAGCTCTGCTAAAGCATCAAGGTCACCAAGTGTTGCACGCTCAACTTTCTGTTGTGTAGCTTTAGCTTCGTTATCGCGAGCCTCGGCTTCCTGCTCCATAGCACTGCGTTTTTCTTCTTCCCAAGTTTTTGTATGCGAAACAAAAATACGTTGGTTTTCCTTATTGAACTCAAGTACTACAAAAGGAGCGGTTTCGCCTTCAACAAGTTTCGAACCATCTTCCTTATTTAAATGGCGCATAGTGGTATATGCCATTACTTCGCCAGGGAACTGAATGGTTGCACCCTTTTTGTTATCGGCAATATTAGCAACTGTACCTTCATGAATCGAACCTTCGGTATACACATCTTCAAGACCTTCCCAAGGGTTTTCCTCGATTTGTTTATGACCTAAGCTAAGACGACGATTTTCTTTGTCAATTTCGAGTACTACAACCTCGATTTCCTTACCTACTTCGGTAAATTCACTAGGGTGTTTAATGCGCTGTGTCCACGAAAGGTCTGATACGTGAATAAGACCATCCACACCTTCTTCGAGTTCAACAAATACACCGTAATTGGTAAAATTGCGAACCTTTGCATGGTGGCGACTACCAACAGGGTAACGTTCTTCAATATCTTCCCATGGATCAGGACGAAGTTGCTTCATCCCTAAACTCATTTTACGTTCTTCTGGGTCGATGCTTAATATTACAGCATCAACCTCATCACCAACCTTAAGGAAGTCCTGTGCGCTACGAAGATGTTGGGTCCACGACATTTCT
>JASBZJ010000175.1 GCA_029983495.1 Porphyromonas sp. | reverse complement strand
TCGTTGGGTTACCCTTTTGTCATCAATGATTTCTTGGAACTTGTAGTTTACCTATACAAAGATAGATTTTTGTTTTCACTTTCACTTTAATAAATACCAATTCTTTTTATGTGAACCTGTGTTGATAAGCTTGTTACGGAGTGGTTACTGTGCACTATTGTGCTGAGTGGCTAAAATACAACTATTTACCCTATAATGGAAATGAATCCAAGCAGATTGAGGCACTACATGGTACTATTATGCCAATACTTACAATGCTGGCTAGGTGGCAAGTTTAATGGTTGTTGTACATGCCGTCTATTTGTTGTTTGTAGTTTTGGTTTATTACTTTGCGTCGTAGTTTAAGGGTAGCTGTAATTTCACCTTTTTGTTCTGTAAATGGTTGTGCTATAAGGGCAATTTTTTTTACTTTTTCATATAGAGCTAAACCACCTTGTAATTGCTCAATTCTAGCCATAAGCAGGTTTTTTACATGTTGGTTTTCGGTAAGTTCTTCAGGGGTTTCGTTACCAGTAATTAACCCTTTTATACGTGCATGTTCAATAAGTTTAGGCCAATAGGGGTAAACTATGGCAGGCGGGTATTGTTTGCGGTCGGCAATGCAAGCTACTTGTTCAATAAAGGCATCGTTACGTAGTAGGTTTTCAATTTGTTGTGGTGCAATATATTTTCCGTTTGCCGTTTTGAATAAGTCCTTTATTCGTTCATGAAAGTATAGGGTGCGACCTTCGAGGTGCCCTGCATCGCCCGTGCAAAACCAGCCATCGCTTGTAAAGGCGGCTTCGGTAGCTTTTGCATTATTATAGTAACCCGTAGTTATAGTATTGCCTTTAAGCTGAATTTCGTTGGTTTCGGGGTCGATTCGAACCTGTACTTGCGGAAGAACTTCGCCTACACTACCAATTTTGAATCCATACTTAGGGTATATTGCCACCGATGCACAAGTTTCGCTGAGGCCGTAGCCCAATATAATGGGGAAACCACATGTTTGTAAAAATGTGTTTATGGTATCGCTTAGGTAAGCCCCCGCAGTAGGCAGAAGCCTTGCCCGTTGCAAGCCTACACGCATTTTCATTTGGCGAAAGAAAAAATGAGTGTAAAAGCGATTTAGCAGATGTAGATATAGTGGAGCATTGCTGTGTTGATGGCGATAATTAAACTGATAGCGTTTGCCAACAGCTAAAGCATGGCGAAAAAAGAACAGTTGCAACTTACTCCGTTTTTCAAGCTCGTTTGTTATTCCGTGGTATAGTTTTTCCCAAAAACGAGGAACATTACACATTAGCGTAGGCCGAACAATAGGTAACCATTTTCGAACTTGTTGAGGATCGGTAACAATTACGGTACGAACACCAAGCGACAAGCAGAAGTAAACCCACATTTTTTCGAAAATATGGCTCTGGGGAAGGAAATCCATGGATATATCATTGCGATTTACCGATGGCAATAGCTTATGGTGAGCATTTATTTGTTCTACAATGGAATCGTGCCGAATAATAACCCCTTTGGGTTCACCGCATGTTCCGCTTGTATATATCAATAAAGCTGTATCGCTGGAGGTGCTTTCGCCTTTGCGTTGTTTTACTATCGATTCATTACGCATCGAGTCGCCCATGCGCACAAACTCGTCGTAGTATATCGAGGTGTGGTCGTCGAATTGTTTTACAACGCGTCTATCAAAAATTATAATTCGCTCAATTTGACCTTTTTCGTGCTGTACTTGGTAAGCATTATTGTATTGATATTGTTCCCCAACGAAAATAAGTTTAAGATCAACATCCTTTGATATAGCTTCCACTTGGTCGGGCGATGCTGTAAAATAAAAGGGAACACTTATGCCACGAATGGCAAAAAGCCCCAATTCGCAATAAAGTACTTCCTGGCGGTTGGGCGAGTATATCCCTACGGCTTGTTGTTCGGATAACCCAAAGGCTACAAGTGCTTTTGCTGCAGCCATACACTTTTGGGCGAATTCGCAACCCGTTATGTGTTTCAGTTCATCGGTTTTATAGTGGGGGTATGTAAGCACGCGTTCTTTGGCAAATCGGCTTGAACATAAGTCGATTAACTCGGCAGTGTGCGTTAAGGTAACACTCTCCTTTTTCGTATAAAGTCGGAACTTCATATTGTTGTAACCTCCTTTCTACAATTGTAGCACAAATGTAACTATTTTTGGTTAGTGCGGAACTTTTACTTTTCCCCTACTGCATGAACTCTGCTTTACGCCAAATCAACAGAGTCGCTTAATCTTTGTCCGCAATAATTATGAGACTTTTGAAAAATAAGGAGTATGAGTTTAGCCCCTCTAATTAGGGGCTATAGTAGAGTAAATTTGTTGGGATTTATAGAGAAAGTATATGCCCCCAGAGCCTCAAAAAATGAAGCTTAGGGGGATTTTTTCGCACGAGTAAAAACCTAAACGAACAGAACTTGTAAATGAGTTTACTTGATGATTTCCCATTTTAATCAACAACAAAATGGTAAATGATCAAGTAAACTCAAATAAAAGCTCCGAGGTTTTGATCTTTTCATCAGGACGAAAATAAAAATGAACCTGAAGAAATTAATGATGTGTAGGGAACCTGCGTGTCCGCCCGAAGGTGTGTCATGATTCGTAATGCTGTACGGTGGCGAACATTTGTAGGGGCGGACCTGCGTGTCCGCCCGCAATGATAGCAGATTTCAGAGGTATGTAGGGGGGAATGAAGATGAATCAAGAATCCATTAACGTCGGATAATGGTAAAGCTAGCGGTTGCCTTTCCATTGGCATCTATTATGTAGCCATTGGGGCATAGCGTGGATATGTCAACAGTAATGTGGTTTGCATTTAATGTAATTTGCTTGATAGCTTCCCCACCTAGTGTGAATATTGTTGCAGTTTCACCTAAAAGTTGTTGTGGTACTTGTAGTGTAATTGTACTATTTGCAACTGTAGGTGCGCAAATAAACTGTTGTTGAGTTCCAAAGAGCTCAGCATCGTTGGTTATGGGTAATCCGTCGTAGTCTACTCCTTGGCCTTCATTTGCATAGCCTTTAAAGTCTACAACTTTGTACCCTTTATCGCGCATGCGTTTTACTGCGGCCGTGTTAAAATAGTTGTGTTCAACTTCGCCATCGATATCCTTCGTGTCCACCGCCCACACAATTCCTCCACCATCGTAAATGTGTTCGGGTAAATTATTTGCGAATAGGTTAGCATTGGGTTCGGTAATGTTGTTTAAGTATGGGGCAATGTATCGGAGTTCCTGGCAATTATCGATTTTGCCTACATTATCCCAGCCGATAGCGGCAAAGTAGTAGTATTGTAGTTTTGGGTTACTGTTCATATCAAGGGGAGTTTTCAACCCCTTGCACCCAACGATATCAACCATGTATAGGTCGGGTTTGTTTATAAGTTCGAGGCTTTCGAGTTTGGCTCGTGTAGCAATAAACTTTTTTAGTTTTGGATTGTTGCTTAAGTTGATCGATTTAAGGTTTGCTTCGGTAATATCGAGTTCTTCGAGTAACTTATTCTGTGTAACATCGAGGCTTGTTATGGACGTTTGTCCACATTGTAGGGCGACAAGATTTGTGTTTTTTGTAACATCAAGAGCGGTGAGAGCTTTATTGCCAAAACACACCAGTACCTTAAGGTTTTTAAGGGGGCTAACATCGAGTTTGCTATAAAGGTTGTCATTAAGTGTTACAAATTCCAACGAGGGGCAGGCGGTAAGATCCACTGCGGTTAAGTTATTTACAGGAGCTTCGATAGCCAAAGCATTAGCATAAATAGTAATTGTGGTGCTAGTAATTTTTTCGAACACACCACAAGTTCCTGTGCGTTTGTTGGGTATCAGGGCAATGTCCTCAGCGTCTTGTTTCCCATTATTGTTAAGGTCGCCCCAGGCTCCTTGTT
>JASBZJ010000174.1 GCA_029983495.1 Porphyromonas sp. | reverse complement strand
AACAATTTGTTACGTAAGGTTTGTTGTTTTGTTTGTTTTACAGTACCTTTGCAAAGCGATCGAAGGAAACAGGGTGTGATGCCCTTTTAATTGTTCAAAGTTTCTGCTCAATGATCCACCGACTTTTGTAAAAACAAACAACAGTATCATTATAAGGAGATGGACGATAAAATTAAACGCTTGACCGACAAGATTCTTGCAGAAGGTGTAGAAAAGGGGAAACAGCGTGCTGAAGAGCTACTGAATGAAGCAACTCGCCAAAGCGAAGAAAAAGTTGCTGCAGCTCAAGAAGAAGCTCAAAAGCTTGTTGCCAATGCTCATAAGCAAGTAGGTGAGCTTAAAAAGAATGCCGAAGGCGAACTTAAGCTAGCGGCCGAACAAACTATTCAATCTGTAAAAAGTGCCATTGCTGATGACCTTTCGGAAAAACTTTCTCAGCTTGCTACAAGTCGAATAACACAGGATCCTAACTTCTTTCATAATCTTATTCTAAAGATTGTTGGTGGCTGGAATATGAACGAAGGCTTAACAATCGAAACGGAAGATGCTGATGCCTTAACGAACTTCTTTAAAGCAAATGCTAAAGAACTCCTCGATAAAGGCATTAATATCGAAAAAGTGGCTGGAAGGAAAACTTCAGTTACATTAAAACCAGCTAATGGAAGTTATAAGGTAAACTTTGGGGAAGAAGAATTAAAGCAGTTCTTCCAGTCGTTCCTACGCCCTCAACTTATCGATCTTCTCTTTAAATAATAAGTATAAGCTAGGTAAAAGGCATGGCAAAGTATTATGCAACGGTTGCTGGGCTACCCAATTTAGGTGTCGAGGACCGAAAGTTGCCTTTCTCTTCGGCCTATTTTATTTCCGAGCTTCAGCAAGAACTAACCAAGCACGATAAACATCTGCTTGACGTTCTTCGTTATGAAGAGGAAAATAAGTTTCTTATCCGTTTTTTAGAAAACGAAACTAAGGCAAGAGAAGCTAGCGAGCAACCTCAACTTATCGTTTACGATGATGTTGAAAAAGTACTTGAAGCATTAAAGAATCGTACGGAACTCCCCAAAGAGCATTCTCTTCCCCAATATATGGTAGAGTTTCTGAAAGATACTCAGGTTGAACCAACCGAAGAGGAACTCGAAAAGAAAGCCGACCTAGAGAATGCCCTTGATGAGGACGAAAGAAGAACTTCGTACCCAATTCGTTTAGAAGATAAGCTTGCAGAGTACTATTTTAATTATGCTATAGCATGTGGCAATGAGTTTGTTGCTGAATGGGCTAGGTTTAATATGACGCTTCGGAATATTTTTGCAGCTCATATTAGTAGAGAACTCGGTTGGAACCCTGCCGATTATGTGGTTGGCGATTCGTTGTTCGAGAGAAAATTAAAAACCTCTACAGCCAGTAACTTTGGAATCGATGATGACATTGAAGAAATTTCGAAAATAAATTCCATACTCGACGAAACCGATATTACTCGCCGTGAGCGTGCGTTAGATGTATTAAAATGGGAGTGGCTTGACGAAAAAACCTTCGATAAAGTTTTCGATATCGAAGCTATTCTTTGCTACTATTTAAAACTCCGCATTGTTGAGCGTTGGACTCAGCTAAACGAACAAACTGGCGAAGAAACCTTTAGAAGTATTGTTGCTGCTTTAAAAAAGGAAAGCAACAGTTCGCTTGATGAATTTAAGAGAAACCAAAAAAAGTAACCATAAAATGACCAAAGGTGTTGTTAAGGGTATTGTTTCGAACCTCGTAACTGTTGAGGTGGACGGAGCCGTAGCACAAAACGAAATTTGTTACATCACCGTTGCTGGGCAATCGCTCATGGGGGAAGTAATTAAAATTATTGGCGAAAATGTTTATGTGCAGGTATTCGAAAGTACCCGTGGAATGAAAGTAGGAGACGTGGCAGAATTCACTGGGCATATGCTTGAAGTTCAGTTAGGTCCAGGGCTCCTTTCGAAGAATTATGATGGTCTTCAGAACGACCTCGACAAAATGGATGGTATATTCCTAAAACGAGGTCAGTATACCGATCCTCTAGATAAAGAAAAGTTGTGGGATTTTAAACCTATTGCCAAAGTAGGTGATACTGTTGAAGCCGCTACATGGCTAGGTGAAGTTGATGAAAACCACCAACCTCACAAAATTATGGTTCCTTTTGTTTTCGAAGGAACTTATAAAGTTACAAGTATCGCTAAGCAAGGACAGTATCGCATTGACGATGAAATTGCTCGACTTAAAAATGATAAGGGAGAGGAAAAAGTGGTTACAATGGTACAAAAGTGGCCAGTAAAGGTTCCTATTCCATGTTATAAGGAAAAACCACGCCCCTTTAAACTCCTCGAAACAGGTGTACGCACTATCGATACTCTTAACCCAATCGTAGAAGGGGGTACAGGCTTTATTCCTGGTCCTTTCGGAACTGGTAAAACCGTTCTTCAGCACGCTATTTCAAAGCAAGCCGAAGCCGATATTGTTATTATGGCAGCTTGTGGAGAACGTGCTAACGAAGTTGTTGAAATATTTGCCGAATTCCCTGTTCTCGATGACCCCCACACTGGGCGTAAACTTATCGAACGTACAATTATTATTGCCAATACCTCGAACATGCCTGTTGCCGCTCGCGAAGCTTCAGTTTATACGGCAATGACCCTCGCAGAATATTACCGGTCGATGGGGTTACGCGTTCTTCTTATGGCCGACTCTACTTCCCGTTGGGCGCAAGCCTTGCGCGAAATGTCGAACCGCTTGGAAGAACTTCCCGGACCTGATGCTTTCCCTATGGACTTATCGGCAATTGTTGCCAACTTCTATTCGCGTGCGGGATACGTATATCTAAATAATGGTAACCCTGGTTCGGTAACCTTTATCGGCACAGTATCACCTGCAGGGGGGAACCTTAAGGAGCCAGTGACCGAAAACACTAAAAAAGTTGCTCGTTGCTTTTATGCGTTGGAACAAGATCGTGCCGACCGTAAACGCTACCCTGCCGTAAACCCAATCGATAGTTATTCGAAGTACCTCGAATACCCCGAATTTGCTGACTATATTGAAGGTAGAATTGGTGCTGACTGGCTAGAAATGGTTAACGAAATTAAGATGCGCCTACAGGAAGGCAAGGAAATTGCTGAACAGATTAATATCCTCGGCGATGACGGTGTGCCCGTAGAGTACCACGTTACGTATTGGAAAGGCGAACTTATCGATTTTGTTATTCTGCAACAAGATGCTTTCGACGACATCGATTGTAATTCGCCAATGGAACGCCAAAAAGCCATGCTCGAAATGGTTATTGATATTTGTCACCGCAATTTTCAGTTCGAGGATTTCAACGAAGTTTCGGCATTCTTCAAGGAACTCATTAACCTTTTAAAGCAGATGAATTACTCGCAATTCGAAAGCGAAGAATTCAACACCTATAAAAAGCGTAGCGAAGAGCTTATTGCTAAACAAGAAGAAAGTGCTAAGAAAACTGCTTAATCGAGTCACTGTTTATGACTACTACAAACGCTTTTAACAAAATATATACCCAAATTACAAACATCACTAAAGCAACATGTATGCTTAAAGCTAGTGGTGTTGGTAATGATGAACTTGCTACTATTGATGGTAGGCTTGCTCAGGTGGTTAAAATTGTAGGCGATGAGGTTACCCTTCAGGTTTTTGAAGGTACCAGCGATATCCCTACTAATGCCGAAGTTACTTTCCTCGGTAAAGCTCCTTCACTTAAAGTAAGCGACCAATTAGCGGGTAGATTTTTTAATGCTTATGGCGACCCTATTGATGGAGGGCCAAAAATTGAAGGAAAGGAGATTGAAATTGGTGGTCCATCGGTTAACCCAGTTCGGCGTAAACAACCTAGTGAGCTTATTGCTACGGGTATCGCAGGTATCGACT
>JASBZJ010000173.1 GCA_029983495.1 Porphyromonas sp. | reverse complement strand
TCCTGATGAAAAGATCAAAACTTCGGAACTTTTGTTTGAGTTTACTTGATGATTTCCCATTTTGTTGTTGATTAAAATGGGAAAACATCAGGTAAACTCAATTACAAGCTCTGTTTATTTAGGATTTTACTGGTGCGAAAAAATCCCCAAGATCCTCAAAAATAATGAAGCTCGGGGAAGGTGAGGGGCATATACTTTCTTTAAACCCCAATAAGTTTACTTTACTATAGCCCCTAATTTGAGGGGCTAAACACCTACTACTTCCTACTATTTATTTATCAACGGTCTCAAAATGGGATTTTCATTAATCTAAAATGAATTTTAGATTAATGAAAATAGAAACCCCAGCGTGTACATTCAAAATGATTAATGCGAAACGAAAAATATAATCTTCTTGACAAGTTTTTGTACCTTTGTTCGTAGCTAGTACAAGGCTAAGCATATATTAAAGCACATACTTAAACTAGAAAAAAATGAAGAAGTACTACATTTACCTCAACGGTGAACAAGTTGGTCCTCTTAGTTATGAGGAATTGCAACAAAAAGGTATTACCCCCGAAACATACGTTTGGTACGAAGGAATGGCTACATGGCAACAGGCTCGCGAACTTGACGAACTATCGTTGCTATTTCCCCATGGTAATACCCCGTTTAGCAACACAGTAAGCAGTATTCCTCCTATGCCTGAGAGTAATTTTGGTACACATACAAATTATAATACAGGGTATAGCCAAAGTAGCGCAGAATTCAATGATGCGCCTCCAATTGTTCCACCTAAAAACTATTTAGTGTGGGCCATACTAGTTACTATATTTTGTTGTCTTCCCTTTGGTATTGTTTCAATTGTTTACGCAGCTCAAGTGGATAGGCAGTTTAACCTAAAGGATTACAGAAGGGCAGAGCAGTATAGCAAAAATGCACGTACATGGGCTATTGTTTCGGCAGTATGTGGGTGTTTTGCATCGTTTATATATTTAATAGCCTATTTCGTATGTGGTGTAGCTCTCTTTTCAGGGGCTTACGCTTCCGGCTTTTAAAGAGCTGTAGTGGTACAATAGGATGAACGAAACGAACTTAGGTGAAATTTGCTAGGCATTAAGTACACCTTAAGTTTTTTGTGTTTTTGCTTGATGTTTAGTTTGTATTTTGAGTATAGGATAAAAGAGTGTAATATATATGCTATAAAAAGGATACTGAAATAAAACATAAGGAGGTTTTGTTATGCAACAGTATTACTACTTTGTAGATAATGAGCGTATTGGCCCTTTAAGTTTAGAAGAGATACGACAAAGCCCAATTGTGGCTGATACCCTTGTGTGGTGTGATGGGTGGAGTTGTTGGAAACCCGCATGGCAAGTGGATGAATTGTGCGACTTATTTGCAATTGAAGCAAGCAATGGTTCACTGGTTGTTCCCAATTACACGGTAAATGCTGATGCTAATTACGATACCAGTCGCCCAGAAGAACCTCGTGATTACCTCATATCGGCAATATTAGTAACCTTCTTTTGTTTTATTCCATTTGGGCTTGTTGCCATGTATTTTGCTGTACGTGCTGAAGATGCTTACCAGAACGAAGCCTACGATAGGGCAATGCACCTAACCCACAAAGCTCGTAAATGGGTTTTAATTACGCTTATTACGGGGGTGTTTTGGATTTTAGCAACATTACATTACGGTTTTTTGTTGTAGTATACAGTTAGTTTTGTGCCTAAAGTAGATTTGTTGCCACATACATATAATTATACGGTAGAGGGTATTGCGAAGTGTCCGCTACCTTTTTTGTTTTTATTGTACTTTGTGAGATTGTTGCAGATGCAATACTATCGCACAGTTGTGTGCAATTGTGCCATACCTAGGCATGATAGTATGGTGTGGCAAGGTACTGAGGGTAATACAACGTGAACTCATTAAACTGTGTGACTAAGCCTGAATATCAGAAAGCAACATCAAAAGCCACCATGGTAGAACAGTTCCCTTTTGTACTTATGCTACCTACGCTCTACAACGTCTCTTGTTGTGTTCTCTGCGAATAATAAGTTGTAGTCTCTTTCTTTTGTTAAACTTCCTATTATACAACAAACATCAATGTCGAAGCTAACCTCTTATAGTGCATCTGCGGGTTCGGGTAAAACGTATACTTTGGCTCGCGAGTTTATTGAGTTGGCATTAAAGGGCGATGACGATAATTTTCGTCACTTGCTGGCCATAACTTTTACACGAAAGGCTACAAAAGAGATGAAAAGTAGAATTGTAAAGGAATTATCGTTGTTGGCAACGAACCCTAATAACTCGTCTATTGCACACGAACTCACCAAAGTGTTGGATGTTTCGCCGGATGAACTTAAAACAAAGGCAAGTTCAGTTCTAGGAAAAATACTTGTCGACTATACAGCATTTAAAGTAAAAACAATCGATTCTTTTTTTGAAGAAATTGTACGAAACTTTGCTTCGGAAATTGGGTTTAGTATGCGCTATAAGGTGGATGTAGACGATGAAATACGTTTGCATCAAGCTACTTTATTGCTCCTTTCAAAAATTTCGGAACATGGTAAGTTTTCGTCATCGTATAATAGAATACGTAGTTTAATAAACCAGGAAGTAAACGAAGGCGGGCGATACAGAATTACTAGTGCTGTTGAAAAAATAGGTAAAAAGCTATTTACTGAAAATAATATTGATGATGAAAACCCTTTACCAACCGAAAGAGAAATTGAAGAAACAAAGTGTGCTTTTGAAAACTACTTACAACGATATAAGGAGGTAGTAAAGCCAAGAGTAAAATCAAAGGAGAAGATTTTTTTTGCATCGATAGCCTCCCTTCTTGAGCAATTAACCCTGCTTGGTACATTATACGATATCGAGCTTATGCTTACCGAACTCGGACACGAAACTAATAGCATATTGCTACAGTCGTCGCAAACATTCATTAAAAAGATTATCGCTAATAGCGATACTCCGTTTATTTATGAGCGTGTGGGAACGGCTATAAACCATTACTTAATTGACGAGTTTCAGGATACTTCGCAATTGCAGTATACTAATTTGAAGCCTTTATTAATGGATAGCCTTGATGCTGGTAATAGTAATCTTGTTGTTGGCGATGTAAAGCAAAGTATTTATAAGTTTCGGTATTGCGACCGTACAATTATGAGGGATTTACTCAAACACGACTTTGGTGAGAAGTACACATTAAAGTCTCTTGAAAAAAATTGGAGGAGTGCCCCTGAAATTGTCGCTTTTAATAATGCTTTGTATAAGCTTTTGCCTACGGTTGTTACTAGCGAAGTACAAATAATAATCGATAAAGGTCTTGATAACCACAGGCAAAGGGATAAGCAATCGGTTGGCGCAATTTCGGAAACTGATTTTTTTGAAATAGAAAATCTAGCCCGGAGTATTGAAAATGATTTTGGTGATAGTGCACAGCAAATTGCTGTACGTACAAGCAAAAAAGGCGGTGTTGAATTAGTACGTTACAGCAAGAACGAAACTGTTGAAGATATATTACCCGAAAAAATTGTGGATTTGGTACAAGCAAAATGCTATGCTTTGGGTGATATAGCCATACTATGTTTTAGGAATAGTGAAATTACAACTATTGCTTCGGCTTTGCTTCGGTACGCTCAAAGGTTTCCCGAGTACGGTCAGTACGTTCGTTTTACAGGTTCGGAAGCGTTGCGAATCACCAATTCCGACCTTGTTGGCTTTATCGTTGATTTGTTGCGAACATTAAATAGTAAAGTCGATTCGATCTACTATCGGTTAGCGAGTTTTCGGTATGAACGGCTAAAAAAACAGGAGGGTGAAATACTCCCTTTTAGCGATCTCGTAACATTGCTACGCGAGAATACAAAACACTTAAGTTTGTACGAGCTTGTTGAGCAAATAGTAAGATTATGCCC
>JASBZJ010000172.1 GCA_029983495.1 Porphyromonas sp. | reverse complement strand
CTAGAAATAAAGGGGGGGGGGATGAGCCAAGAATCTTGTTTTGACACACCCTCGCACACAATACATGTTTGCCGTTTTTTGTCCACCATTGTGTGGGTTGGGAACAGGAGGTTAATTTCTTCAGGTTCATTTTTATTTTTCTCCTGATGAAAAGATCAAAACCTCGGAACTTTTGTTTGAGTTTACTTGATCTTTTCCCATTTTTTTGTTGTTGATTAAAATGAAAAATCATCAAGTAAACTCATTTACACGTTCTGTTCGTTTAGGGTTTTACTCGTGCGTGTTTGTTAGCTTGCAAAGGTTTCCTAATGGACAGCAAGGGTTAAATGATATACCATTCCCTTTCATTATAAACAAAGATGTTTTTATAAGAAAAAGTTTTATCTTAATTACCTATCTTTGCCCTTGTTGAGTATCGGAATACCACGAGTTATTCCCTTATCACAACGCTATGATATTTACTTTTAATATTGAAGGCTTGCTTATGAAAAAACGACTACTCCTTTTTACTTTTTGGGCAATCGTATTATTGGGTTGCCCAGTTTTAGCACTTGGGCAACTAAGTAGAACCATACACAACAATACCCCTGGTGCATTACGCCAAACCCTTGGTGAAGATTTACATAAAATAGAATCGTTAGTGTTGGAAGGCTCACTAAATAGTACAGACCTATATACCCTAAGCTTAATGCAAAAACTTAAAACAGTTGATATGCGTAAAGCTGTGCTGGTAGACAATAACGGCAACAAAAGCTTTTCATTTTTACCAGATGGAATTTCCTATAGTAGATCCATACAAGAGGTTACCGTACCCCAATATCTTACAGTTATAGGCAAAAACGCATTTACAAAGTGCCAAAACCTTCGTAAGGTAACGCTTGGCGACAATATTGAAGAGATACATGCTAAAGCTTTTTCGCTTTGCGAGAAACTTACTGACATCAACTGCCCTCAAAAGCTTCATTACATTGGCGAAGGTGCTTTTATGCGAACGAAAGAACTAAGAGCTTTTAATCTTACTCAAGTCGACACAATACGAAGAATCGCCTTTTATAATTCTGGAATTGAGCATGTTGATTTAAAAAACATAAAACGGATTGACGATGGAGCTTTCGCGGGTAATTCATCGCTACGAGCTATTACGGTTGCGCCACAAAATGCGTACTACAAAGTTGAAAATAACATGTTGTTAAGTAAGGATGGTTTAAAGCTCATTCAATTCATCCCTAGTGGTGCAACTCCGCTTGTAAACCTCCCGGTTTCGGTATCATTTCTCAGTGGAAGTTGCTTTGAAGGATGCCCAACAATTAAAGAAATTCGTGTTCTTGGAAATGTTGAAGCAATCCCGAACAGCTGTTTTAGAGCTACACAACTTGAAAGGATTTTTCTGCCAGAAACACTAAAAAAAATTGATATCGGAGCATTTGATGAAACCTCTAAAACGATTAAGGAAATACATTTTAAACGAGCTACTCCTCCTGAAATGGAGAAAACTGCTTTTGGAATAATGATGCGCCCCTTACACTTAAAAGCCTTTGTACCCAAAGGCGCAAAGGAAACGTATGAGGCTAACCCCGTAATTGCTGAAGTTTTTGAATCGGTAGAGGAAGAAACTACTGATACCAACGAGCCAATTATAGAATTAAGGACGCAACTACCCAAGGGAGAGCTATTTTATGTTGGTATAACCACAAACGAGGCCTTCTCGGTTGATTGGGGAGATGGGCAGTATATTGAGTACCCTGCGGGGGATTATTCTGCCGCAGGAAAAACAATTCGCAAAAAAACCGAGTCAAACAAGATCCGAATTAAAGGAAATGCACTCGCCATATCGCGCTTAAACTTTACACAACAGCATCTTTCGAGCATAAAACTCGAACCCTTACCCAATTTGACGCATCTCTATTTATCCGACAATAAGTTAGCACATCTTGAAATTTCCGCACAGAAGGGGCTGAAGTTTTTAGCAATTGACAAAAATGCCTTACAAGAGGTAAATCTTTCATCTCTAAAAGAACTACAAGAACTTCGGGTACTTGATAATAACCTCACTCAAATAAACTTAGCCAATAACACGAAACTTACAAAGCTTGTTATTTCAAATAACCCATTGGATGGAATTAACCTCAGCTCGTTAACTGAACTTATAAGTTTCGAAGCCGATAATACAGGGCTTACACGTATTGATTTTTCGAATAATAAGAAGCTTGAGGAACTCGACCTTGATGGGAATAAGCTTACATACCTTGATGTAAAAACGAATCCCGAACTAACTTGGCTATATGCTGGCAATAATAGGATTTCAAATATCGATTTAAGCAACAATTCTAAACTTCGACAGCTTAACCTTGAAGGGAACTTACTAAAGCATATTGAGTTAACGGCACAAAGTGAACTGATTGAGCTAATACTAAACAACAACCCATTAAAAAAAATCTCCCTCAAGAATAAAACAAAAATTTCGCGCCTGCAACTTATTAATTGCGGTATTTCGGAACTCCCTGAACTTACTGAAATGGAACGAATTTCGTTGCTTTATATCGATAAGAACAACCTTACATCTATCAATCTTAGCCATGCAAAGCGATTGAAAAAACTGTCGGTTAGCAATAATAACTTATCATCGATTGACCTCTCGACCACACCTTCCTTACAATGGTTAAATATATCGGCAAATAAACTCACCCAGGTGAATTTAAAGTCAAATCCTAAGCATTATTCGGTACTACTGAATGATAATAGCTTTGGTATTGAGTGCTTAAACGAGGTTATCGATGCACTGCCAAACATTACAAGCATAAGTTTTGAAACTAGTATTCCTCACCACAAAGAACTTGATATATCCAATAACCCTGGAACGGAAAAGGCAAATCTAAAAAAAGCTGAGGGTAAGGGGTGGCGCGTAATTGCTACTACTCATACGAAGCCCCTACCGAAACAACAAACAGAGGCAAAGCTTTTCCCAAATCCAGCTCAATCCTTTTTCTCATGCTATGGGTTACCTACAAAAAAACACGTGCTTATATACACACAAATGGGCGAGTTAGTAGCTAAAACCGCCCTTGCAGATGGCGAAAGATTTGATATTACTCCATTTGCAGAAGGTAACTATTATGTTATTGTTGAAGAAACACAACAGTGTTTAAAGCTGGTTGTTTCGAAATAAATACTTCCTATCATCGATAATCGGAGAGGCATGTATGCGAGCCGTTTTATGAGCCGACTATGCCTCTCCGAAATTGCTTCGTTTTTTTAGGGGAATGCGTACAATAGTTACGTATACCCACCTTTTAAATTAATGCAAAGGAATAAGCTTTATATTGCAAGATCGTTGTGTAATAACGAATTGCAGAATAACATTTGGAATTGAGGGCTAAGTTTTGTTCTTTAAAATAAATACATGCGCCTCATTCTCCACCACAGCACATTACACTTTATCAAGGGTGTAAGCCAACACTCTTTTACAGGTAATCATGCACACATGTTGCATTGTAGTAGCCTCCGTTTGGCTGTTTCAGAAATAGTATGTACCTTTGCAAAGCAAGAACCGTTATGGTGATAGCATTTATTGTTCGGGATGTAGCTCAGTCCGGTTAGAGTACGCGTCTGGGGGGCGTGGGGTCGCTAGTTCGAATCTAGTCATCCCGACAGAAAATAAAGAGGGGTCGTTGTTTAAATACAACGACCACTCTTTATTATAATAGGCACATAAAACTTCGAAAAAAAAAATGAAGTTTTAAAATCGCTGATTTTCAAGTCTTTTACAGGATTTCTCGTTGAACAAATTGTCTTTTTTCGAACAGACTATTGCAGATTTGAAATTTATTTGTACCTTTGCACTGCAGTTGACAAAACAGCAATACTGTAAGGGTAAAAGCGTTGCCCAAAATTGATGCGGAAGTAGCTCAGTTGGTAGAGCATAACCTTGCCAAGGTTAGGGTCGCGGG
>JASBZJ010000171.1 GCA_029983495.1 Porphyromonas sp. | reverse complement strand
AACCTGCAAAAAATTGCAGGCTATATCGAGTATGCCAAGCTACTACTACAACCCAACAAGCTCGGCAAAACAAAAAGAGTTTTCGATAACAAAAAGATTACCGACCACCACGCCATTATACCCACAGGCGTTATACCTAATGGACAACTTATAGGCGATGAACAACTTATTTACGATTTAGTTGTTCGCAGGTTTATTGCTGTTTTTTACCCCGAAGCTAAAATTGCTACCACAAACGTTGAAGGGAAAGTGGACAATTTGGGGTTTAAAGCTAACGGGAAAGAGATACTTAACGAAGGGTGGCGCATAGTTTACAAACCCGACGAAAGCGACAAAGAAGAGGACGAAGCAAAAACAAACGATGAAGAAGGGCTAATGCCCACTTTTACGGTAGGTGAAAATGGGCATCATAGCCCCGAAGTGAAAAAGAAAATTTCGCAACCCCCAAAATATTACACCGAAGCAACACTACTGCGAACCATGGAAACTGCGGGGAAACTGGTCGATGACGACAGCTTGCGCGATGCTCTTAAACAAAATGGTATCGGGCGCCCCTCAACACGAGCGGCCATTATTGAAACCCTATTCAAACGAGGTTATATCGAAAAGGTAAACAACTCATTACGTGCTACCGAACGGGGATGTACCCTTATAAGCTTAATTGGAGACCCTACTTTAAAAAGCGTTGAACTAACGGGGAATTGGGAACGTAAATTACGAGCTATTGAACAAGGCGAATACGACCCAAAACAATTCCTTAACGAACTAAAGTTGCAAATAAAACAATTGGTTAGCAACGAGCGTGGGCGAAAAATTACCCCCTAACGCAACTTTGCAGAACTCCCCAAGCATGGGGAACTGTAGAAACGTACGTTACCTCACGTATGCCAAGTTCCGAACGGCTTTAAGAATAGCGTACACGAGCCATCGTACAATGGGAGACTGTTGCATAAAGGCGAATCGCTGTGTTACTTTCGGGATTCGGCTTCGGTCACATACGGAGGTATGCTCCCTTCAGACCTCACCCTCAGTGCCTTGCGCTTCATCCTTTCTGCAAAGTCAGGACAATCTTGCTCGCAAGATTGTGAGACTGTTGACTTTTGCAACAGTCTCAATGGGTTCATTATTGCCCACTTCGCACATATCATTACGCCCCCCCTAGCTACGTTTTCAGTATCTTTGCACAAGGAATACCTTAGTATGAAAAGGCTATAATAGGTATAACAAGTAAACAACCTAGAGTTGCTTGCTATTATGTGCCAAACATAAAAATGGCGTTAATAAGCAACAAGCAATGTAATAGACAAATGCGTATGAGAGCAATAAATATTGGTGACCGTATAAGATTTTTGAGTGCAGCAGGCGGAGGTATCGTTCGTCGCATCGATGGTAAAGTTGCATGGGTAGAAGACGAAGATGGTTTTGAAATACCAACTCCAATAAGCGAATGTATTCCTGTACACGAAGGTGATAGTTTTATTCCGGGCTACAAACAACCCCAAGTGGTGGCTAAACAGCAAGCTTCGAATGAACAACAAAAAAAGCACTTTGCAAGCGAACAAGTTTTCCATGAAGAACCCCCGAAGCAAAAACCTTTGCCATTAACTCACTTACTTGTACCCGAACGCCCCAATGGCAACGAGGTTTCGATTTATTTAGCTTGGTTGCCTGTTGATACCGAACACTTTGGCGCATCACCTATTGAATGCTACCTAATAAATGACTGTAACTACACGTTATATTATCAGCTTTGGGCAGGCAATACCAGTGAACAGTACGAAATTATTAGCGAAGGCGAAATCGAACGCGATACAAAATTGTTTATTGAAGAGATCCCTACCGAACGAATTGCACATCGCGAAAAGCTCGTATTTTCGTACATCCCTTTTAAACGCGAACGACCATTCGAACAAAAACCGGCGCATACCATAACACCTTCATTGGATGTATTGCGACTGCTGAAGAAGCATGCCTATCGCGAAAATGACTTTTTTGACGAGGATGCTTTAGTAATACCCCTTATTGAAAAGGATAAGGTTAACCAACCTAAAAAGCTTACGCAGGCCGACTTTGAACAGCTCACCGCCAAAGTTACTAGCAATAAGGACGAAACGCTCGAAAATGAGAAACGCAAACAACGAGAGCAACGGCTCCAACGAAAAACAAATCGGAATAAAAAGGAAGCACCCCTCGAAATAGACCTCCATATTCAACAGCTAGTAACCAACACTGCAGGGCTCGAAAATGCCGATATACTAGCAATACAACTTACCGAGTTCCGTAAAGTAATGGACGAAGTAATACACAGTAAAGGGCAAAGGGTTGTTTTTATTCATGGTAAGGGCGAAGGTATACTTCGAAAAAGGATACTTGATGAATTAAAACATAAATACCCTAATGCCTCAGCACAAGATGCTTCGTACAAGGAGTATGGTTTCGGGGCAACTATGGTTATAATTCACTAAATATCTATCCATGCTATTTAATAGGGGGCATATGGCTATAGGTTGAAACGAAACACTCCATTTACCACCACAAAACCGAAACGATATGTATAATTAATTATGGGTAAGGAGGTCGAACGTAAGTTTTTAGTTCGTTGCGATAGTTTTCGTAACGAAGCCCAATGCAACGTACGGATAAAACAAGGCTACTTTTCAATAAGTACTGCGGATTGTACCATACGCATACGAATAACAAATGAACAGGCATGGATTACAATAAAAAGTGCATCAACCCACCACGGGGTAATACGCAACGAATGGGAATACCCTATTCCCTTAAACGATGCCGAAGCCATGTTTAAAACCCTCCCCCTAAATGCCGTTATTGAAAAGGTGCGCTATTACGTTCCCTATTGCGGTCGTATGTGGGAAGTTGATTGCTTCGAAGGTTCGTTACAACCACTTATCGTTGCCGAAATAGAACTTAACCACGAACACGAAACCTTTGAAAAACCCCACTGGCTAGGAGAGGAAGTAACAGGCATGGACGAATACTACAATGCTGTACTTGCCTCGCATGGTATTCCTAAGCATTACATCGAAACTAATAAATAACATTACAATAACAAACCACAATGAAAAGTAGAAAACTTTGGGCCCTATTGCTATTGGGGCTACTACAAATTCCCGCATTTGCCGATGGAGGTATGTGGACCCTCGACATGCTACACACCCAAATAAAGAAAATGAAGGAAATGGGGTTAAAGCTCGATGAATTGAACTTGTACGACCCTAGCGGTACACCTTCGATAAAGGATGGTGTTGTGTTTTTCGACGGTGGTTGCTCGGGGGTACTTGTTTCCGACCAGTCGTTACTATTAACAAATCATCACTGTGGCTACGACCAAATTCAAGCCCATAGTAGTGGTGGGGCAAACTACCTTCGCGATGGTTTTGTCAGCCACAACCTCGAGGAGGAACTTCCTTGCCCTGGGCTAGTAGTTGAAACCGTTGAAAGTATTCGCGAAGTTACTGTTAAGGTAAAAGCACTACTTGATACTCGTAAAAAGGAATTCAAAACAGGGCTAGAATACCTTTCGCCTAGTTATCTTAGTGGTTTAGCCAAAGATATTGTTTCGGCCAAAGATTATAAAACCCCTTATTATCGCTACGAAATAAAGGCTTTTTACGGTGGCAACAAGTATTACCTTTTCCAATACAAACGCTTTACCGATGTACGGCTAGTAGGAGCTCCCCCCAGTTCCATTGGCAAATATGGTGCCGATACCGATAACTGGATATGGCCAAGGCATACAGGCGACTTTTCGATGTTCCGACTCTACGCCGATAAAAACGGTAACCCTGCCGACTATAACAAAGGTAACGTGCCGTATAAACCCAAAAAGTTTATTCAAATAAATGGTAATGGTATTAGCGAAGGCGACTTTGTTATGATTATGGGCTTTCCAGGAACTACATACCATTATTTTACGAGTGAGGAAGTAAAAGAATGGGGCGAAATTGATAATAATATCCGCATCGAAATGCGCGGTATACGCCAAAACATTATGCTCAAA